>NZ_JAYJLD010000006.1 GCF_035282765.1 Ferviditalea candida
TTAATTAGGGCAGTGAATGTACAGCATTCCATGACCCAGCATACAGGAGGCGCTTTTTGTTTTGCAAACCGCATTTTAATTCATTACAGGAATAGCTCCTTAAAATAAGTAATCGCCGTCAGCCCAGAAATCGGCGGAGAACCCGAATATCCGAGCAGCGGTTCAAGCAAAGTGTCATCTCGTGACAACAAATAATAGTATACCATATTATGCATGCGCAAGTAAATATCCATTCTTTCACACATCATTGCAGGCTGCCAAGCAGTGTTTTTGCCTGTTCCATATCCCTACGGATTTGTTCGACCAACTGTCCGGGCGAGGCAAATTTGCGTTCTTCCCTGAGGAAGGCTTGAAATTCGATATCCAATCTTTGTCCGTATATCGTCCGGGAAAAATCAAAGATATGCACTTCCAGCGAGGTCTGGAAGGATTCATGAAAAGTCGGCTTCCTGCCGATATTCAGAACACCCTGATAAACGCTGCCTTCCAGGATTACCCTTACGGCATAAACGCCGTTGGGGGGAAGCGCATAGGGTGCGTCCAGCTTAAGATTGGCAGTCGGTATTCCGATCGTATGTCCGCGGCCTTCACCCTGCACCACGTTCCCGGTTACGTGATACGGCCGCCCCAATAAATCGCGGACTGTCTGCATATGGCCGCTGTGCAGTTGCTCGCGAATCAGCGTGCTGCTGACGCGTACGTCGTCCAGATGAACAGGCCGCACCACCGAAACGTCAAAGCGTTCCCCGGCATAATCACGCAGCAAATCCGTAGTCCCTTTTCCCAGATGACCGAATGTGAAATTGAAGCCGACCACAACGGAATCCACCCTTAAAGGAATGAGGACCTGATCGATGAATGCCTCGGGACTCAGCTTTGACAATACATCATCAAACGTCAGGATAAACGTATGATCGACATCCAGACGCTCAAATTGCTTCAGTTTTTCGTTAAACGGCGTAATGTAACGGGCATTTTTGACATGACCGAGCACTTCCCTCGGATGGGGATGAAACGTCATAATCGAAGAAGGAAGGTTGCGGAGCCTTGCCAACTCCTTCGTCCGGTTGATTAATGCCTGATGCCCCAAGTGCACACCGTCAAAATAACCTATGGTTAATATATGTCGCGAGTCGAGAAACTCAAGCTCTTTAGGTTGAAAAGGATAAGTTAATCGGATGATCCTCAAGTTCTCACCTTCCATCAAAAAGCCTAATGAAACAGTTTCAGAGGTACGGCCGCGGAATCCTCAGAACGAATATCATATATGCCCAAGAAAACCAACTGTTCCGTATAAAGCCTGGCTTTGCCGCCTTCAGCGGGAAAATTTCCCAATGCCGATAAAGGGAGCTTCTGTCCATTCAACGCTTTTTGCACAAAAGCTTCTGCGACAGTAACCTGTGGAAAATGCTTGACCGCTTGATCGGGCGGTATCAGACTGGCGGCAAGCTCGCCTCTTTCAACGATTTGCTCCAGTTGCTCAATGGTGATGCATTGCTCCAAGCGGAAATTGCCGGTCGTCGTCCGAACCAAGCCTGACATTACGGAGGGATATCCCAGCGCTTGACCGATATCTTTGCACAAAGTGCGGATATAAGTCCCTTTGGAACATTTCACCCGAAATCTGATCTTCGGATATGGAAAGCTATGCTGAAATTCCAGTAATTCGATTTCATAGATATGAACCTTTCGCGAATTTCGCTCCACTTCTTTGCCTTGGCGGGCCCATTCATACAATCTTTTCCCGTTCACCTTTACTGCGGAATACATGGGCGGAGTTTGTTCAATTGCACCGACGAACGACCGTAGAACGGCTTCCGCTTTCTCCCTTGTTACCGAGACCCGGTCCGATTTCTCGACGATATTCCCCGATGTGTCTTCCGTATCGGTGGCATAACCGATCGTCAGCTCGGCGGCATATTCCTTCGGCAGATCTTGAATATATTCGACCAATCTTGTTGCCCGACCGATGCACAACGGCAGCACACCTGTAACCTCCGGATCCAATGTGCCGGTATGCCCGATCCGCTTGATCCCCAATATACGTCTCGCTTTGGCGACAACGTCGTGAGAAGTCCATCCGGCAGGCTTCATCATCACGATTACCCCGTCCAAATTACGGCAGCTCCTTTTTTACTCTCTCGATCACGGATTCCACCGCACGCTCAAGCGGCATTCTGAGCGTTGTCCCGGCGGCCCTGACATGTCCTCCCCCGCCAAATTCCTTGGCCAGCTTCGACACATCCACCTTGCCGGCCGAGCGCAGGCTGCATTTTACCGTATCCGCATCCACTTCCCTGAAAAGCAGCCCTACTTCAACGCCATCGATGTTAATCGGATAATTGACCAGTCCTTCGAAGTCATCTGTTTTGGCCTGAGTGTCCCGCATGTCTTCCAGTGTGACGATCATGTACCCGATTTGGTTGCGCTTATCGAATGACAAGGTATGAAGCGCTTTTTTCAGCAGCAAAATGTGCGATAAAGATACTTTTTCAAGCAGCTGCTCGGCAAGAAGGTGGCCATTCACTTCATAGCCAAGCAGCCTGGAGGCAATTTCCATAACCTTGGAGGATGTATTGGAATACCGAAAGCCGCCGGTATCGGTCAGCAAACCGGTATAGACGCATTCTGCCAAGGGCTTGTCCCAGTCCACCTGCAGCTGTTCAATCAGGTCGTACAGGATTTCACAGGTCGCCGCAGCATCCTCCTTGATCAGCTGCAGGGACCCAAAATAATCGTTCGTCGGATGGTGATCGATATTCAAGAGAGCCGCTTGATCGGCAAACAGGTTTTTCACTTCACCCACTCTGGAAAAATCCGCACAATCGACCGTAATCACGGTCTGATAAGTCTCCGTCGGTCCGGCTGAGGCATATTCGATCACACGGTCGCTTCCATCAAGCATGTGGAATTTATCGGGTATCGCGCCTTCATTCATCATTGTGTAACGTTTATTCAATTTTCCCAAAAGCAGTCCCACAGCACAGGTGGAGCTGACGGCGTCCCCGTCCGGTTGAATATGGGAAACCACCAGAAAATCGTCGTGCTGCAAAATGAATTCACCCGCTGCCTTCAACTGTTCCTGATAAGACCATCCCGACGATCGAACATTCTCCTTCATACATTCGTTTCCCCGCTGTTAATTTTATGAAGCAAATCCTCGATTTTGCTTCCGTATTCAATCGACGTATCAAACTTAAAAATAAGCTCCGGCGTATGACGCAAGCGGATGCGGCGCCCCACCTCGGAACGCAGAAAGCCTTTGCCCTGGGCCAACGCTCTTAGCGTTTCTTCTTTTTGCTCGTCGCTTCCCAGTACGCTGAGATACACTTTGGCCTGGGACAAATCGTTCGTTACATCAACCCCGGTAACGGTCACAAATCCGATTCGAGGGTCTTTAAATTCCGTTTGCAGGATGATACTGAGTTCTTTCTTGATCTGTTCGCCGACTCTCCCAACTCGGATTTTGGACATCGAACATCACCTCTCAACGGCTTCCATGACGAAAGCCTCAATAATGTCTCCCTCTTTAATATCGTTGTATCGGTCCAAAGTGATACCGCATTCGTATCCTTGGGCTACTTCTTTCGCATCATCCTTGAAGCGCTTCAGGGAATCGATCTTGCCCTCAAAAACGACGATTCCGTTGCGGATCAAGCGCACTTCCGCAGATCGGGTTATTTTTCCCGAAGTGACCATGCATCCGGCAATGTTGCCAACCTTGCTGATTTTGAACACATTGCGGACCTCTGCATGACCGATGACGTTTTCCTTATATTCAGGATCGAGCATCCCTTTCATGGCCGCTTCAATTTCATCTATTACATTGTAGATGACCCTGTGCAGACGGATATCGACTTTTTCCTGTTCGGCCACCGCTTTGGCTGCGGCTTCCGGTCTGACGTTGAAGCCGATAATGATGGCATTGGAGGCCGAGGCCAGAATGATATCCGACTCCGTAATTGCGCCGACACCCGTGTGAAGAATATTGACGCGGACGCCTTCAACATCGATTTTCTCCAATGAACCCTTCAAAGCTTCGACGGAACCCTGAACGTCAGCTTTTATGATGACATTCAAGCCCTTCATTTCGCCTTCTTTGATGTGCTGGTAAAGATCGTCCAACGTCACGCGCTTGTTGGCGTTCAATTCCGATTGACGCAGCTTGATTCCCCTGCGATCGGCAATTTCCCTGGCTTTGCGTTCGTCCTCAAACACGATGAACGGATCGCCGGCCCGCGGAACTTCCGTAAGCCCGGTAATTTCAATCGGCGTGGAAGGCAGCGCCTCTTTGACTCTTCGGCCCTTGTCGTTGACCATTGCCCGGACGCGTCCGAAGCAGACCCCGGCAACGAAGGCATCTCCCACATTCAACGTACCTGACTGAATGAGCACGGTGGCGACTGGCCCTCTGCCTTTATCCAACTCAGCTTCGATAACCGTTCCTCTGGCGCGTTTGTTCGGGTTAGCCTTCAATTCCTGAACTTCCGCCACCAGCAGGATCATTTCCAGAATTTCATTGATTCCGGTGCGCTGCTTGGCTGAAACATTGACAAAGATGTTGTCTCCGCCCCATTCTTCGGGAACCAGACCATATTCCGTAAGCTCCTGCTTGACTTTATCGGGATTCGCATCCGGCTTGTCAATTTTGTTTACCGCAACGATAATCGGAACTTTAGCCGCCTTGGCATGGTTGATCGCCTCAACGGTCTGCGGCTTGACGCCGTCATCGGCAGCGACTACCAGAATCGTGATGTCCGTAACTTGAGCGCCTCTTGCTCGCATCGTCGTGAACGCTTCATGACCCGGCGTATCCAAAAACGTAATTTTTTTGCCGTTGATTTCGACTTGATAAGCGCCGATATGCTGTGTGATTCCGCCGGCTTCTCCCTCGGTCACGCGGGTATGGCGAATCGCGTCAAGCAGGGTCGTTTTCCCGTGGTCGACGTGTCCCATAATCGTGACGACCGGAGGGCGTTCAGTCAAATCAGCCGGATCGTCGGTTTCTTCGACGCTTTCGAAATTGTCCTCATCCACAGGAATTTTAATTTCGACTTCCACTTTATATTCATCTGCTATCAGCTGGATCGCATCCAGCTCCAATTCCTGATTAATCGTGGCCATGACGCCGAGAAATAGCAGCTTTTTAATGACTTCGGACGCATCCTTATGCAGGGCCTTGGCCAGTTCCCCGACCGTCATATTGCCTCTGACAATGATTTTTTTCGGAGTATTGTCGACCTTCGGTTTCTGCGGCGCCTGCTGCTGATACTTGTTCTTTCCTTTACCATGGGTTCTGCCGCCCGGCTTCATCGGAATATTCTTCGATCCGTTCGCCCGGTTATCGTCAAACCTTTTTTCGTTTGATTTCGTTTTTTTCGTAGTTTTTCCCTTGGTTGAATTCAAATTTACTCCGGCTTCTTCATCAAATGTATTGTCTTTTTTTACCACTGTTTTCCCCGGAGAAACAGGGGGAGGCGTCTGTTTGTTAGCATGCTCCGGTTTGCTTCGCACCGCTTCCTGCCTTGCGTTTCTTTGCGGCGTTGCCGGCTTCGGTTTATTATTATGATCCTGGCGTTGTTTCGCTGCAGACGGTTGTTGTCCTGCCGATCTGGTCGAGGGGGAAAAAGCCTGTGTTTTTTCATCGGGCTTGCCGGGTCTGTTGTTCTCCGCAACAGACGTCTGGGGTTCGGCTGCCTGCGCCTGCTGCGGCGGCCGCACCGGCGCAGTCGGAACAGCGCCAGCCTGCTGCGGTCTCACCGACGCGGTCGGAACAGCGCTTGCCTGCTGCGGCGGCTTTGCCGGCTTCGCCCCCGTAAAACCGCCGCCTTCGTTGGCTGCCCGTTTCGCAGCCGCGTTAGATTTGATTTCATGAAAGAATCGTTCCACCGCTTCCACCGCTTCCGGTTCCATCACGCTCATATGATTGTTCACAGGTATATTCACTCTTTTTAAGATCGTGATGATTTCCTTGCTGCTCATGTTCAGTGACTTGGCATATTCATAAACTCTCAACTTATCTTTGTTATCCTGCTTAGTCAATCTTATCCACCTCCGAAGATCTATTCAGGCTCTTCAGGATCAAATCGGCAAATCCGGTATCCAGTACGGCTACGACTACCCGATCCTTTTTCCCCAAGCTGCTTCCCAATTCCGCGCGACTCAAAACTTCAACGAGAGGAATGCGGTAAAACCCGCATTTGTCCCTGTATTTTTTCTTCGCATTCTCAGATGCGTCTTCTGCCAACAGAACCAGCCGCGCCTGCCCCGAACGCACCGCCTTCAGCGCCCCTTCATCTCCCGTTGCCAGCTTTCCGGCTTTCAGACAAAGCCCCAAATAAGAGAGCAATTTATCCTTCATCATCCATCCCGTCTTTGGTTTCATGAAATTCATCTTCGACACGAATGAAATCAAGCTCCAACTGTTCGTAAATTTCCGGGCTGACCTCGTGCTTGAGCGCTTTGTCCAGAGCCCTGTTCTTTTTAGCCAGTTTGAAACAGGCCACCTTGCCACACAGATAAGCGCCTCTGCCGGACTTTTTGCCGGTCAGGTCGATCATGACTTCTTCCTGCGGTGTTCTGACAATTCGAATCAGCTCTTTTTTGGGCATCATTTCCTGACAGGCCACGCATTTGCGCAGCGGCACCCGTCTAGCTTTCAACTTCATCCCTCCAGCCCGATCGCGACAAACCTTGTTCAAACCGGCGATCTATCTTGAAAATTCACTTCAATCAAAAAATATTTCAATGGGAAAAGAATCAAACAAAAGTATCGTTCGAATCCGGCTCCTGCTGATGATTATCCGATTTGAGCCGGCCAAGCTCCTCTTCGGCCTGCGATTCGCTTTTGATATCAATTTTCCAAGCCGTCAGCTTCGCCGCCAGCCGTGCGTTTTGGCCTCTGATGCCGATGGCAAGCGACAATTGGTAATCAGGAACAATGACTCTGGCCACCTTCTGATCTTCCATGACCTCGACTTCCAGCACCTTTGCCGGGCTCAATGAATTGGCGACATATTCTTCAACATTCTCGGACCAATGCACAATATCGATTTTTTCGCCATTTAATTCATTGACGATCGTTTGCACGCGCGCCCCTTTGCTGCCTACGCACGCACCCACCGGATCGACCTCAGGATTGCGGGAATACACGGCGATTTTGGAACGATAGCCCGCTTCCCTTGCCACTGAGCGAATTTCCACAACTCCGTCGAAGATTTCGGGAACTTCCAGCTCAAACAGGCGGCGCAGCAATCCCGGGTGAGTCCTTGACAGCAAAATTTGCGGACCCTTGGTCGTGTTCTCCACCTTGGTAATATACGCTTTTACCCGGTCTCCATGGGTGAAACGGTCTGTCGGCATCAGTTCGTTCAAAGGCAAAATCGCTTCCACCTTGCCGAGATCGACATAAACGTTGCGCTGATCCTGCCTTTGGACAATCCCGGTGACAATATCTTCCTCTTTGTCGACAAACGCTTCATAAATCAAGCCTCGCTCCGCTTCGCGGATGCGCTGAGTGACTACCTGTTTGGCAGTCTGCGCGGCGATTCTTCCAAAGTCCTTGGGCGTTACCTCAATTTCCACGATATCCCCCAATAAATAATTGGGGTTGATTTCCTTGGCGGTATCCAAAGAAATTTCCAACCGGGGATCAAGGCACTCCTCAACCACCGTTTTTCTTGCGTAAACCTTGATTGAACCCGTTTGTCTGTTAATATCGACCCTGACGTTTTGCGCTGTGTTGAAATTCCGCTTGTAGCTGGAAATCAATGCGGCTTCAATCGCCTCAATAAGAATGTCTTTACTGATCCCTTTTTCCCGTTCGATTTCCGACAACGCTTCAAAAAAATCCATGTTCATGACGAGATGAGTTCCCCCTTCCAATAAATTAGACTGTTTCTGTATGGCCCATCACAAGACAATCGCCAATCTGGCGCCGGCGATTTTGTCAAACGGAATCACATGCTGTTTCTTGCCCGCCAAAATGACGAGATTGATTTCATCAAATTGAAGCAGCTCACCTTCAAACTCCTTCATTCCGTCGACAGGCTCATATGTGGTAACCCATACGTTTTTGCCAACCGCCTTGTGGTAGTCCTGCGCTTTCTTAAGCGGACGCTCTGCACCGGGTGAGGACACCTCAAGAATATAAGCATCGGGAATCGGATCGACTTCGTCCAGCTTTCCGCTCAACGCTTCACTGACTCTGCTGCAATCCTCGATATCGATGCCGCCTTCTTTATCAATGTAAACCCGCAGGAAACGGTTGTTGCCTTCCTTGACATACTCCACGTCGACCAATTCAAAGCCTGCCGCATCCACAATCGGTTGAACCAATTGTTCCACTGCAGACTTGATTGTCTGCTTACTCAAAACACGCCCCCCCTTGAAAATTCACTTCCGCTAAAATGTTCCGTTTATCGCCATACCACTCACGGCAAAATGTAAAGAGTGGGTCTCCCCACTCTCTTGGCCGCTTGCATATCATCGAAAAACAACAGAAATCTATAGTGTATTATAGCATAGGAGTAAAAAGCTTACAAGTGGCGCTTGTCAATAAATTAAAACAAGGATAGCTGGTTCGATTCCGGCATTCCCCTAAAGCACCCCATGCCTCCCAGTATTTCAACCACCGTTTTGCTCGCTTTGGCTCTTGTCTGGAAATCTTCAACGGATAGAAAATCCCCTGCTTCCCTTGCTGCGGCAATATTCTTGGCCGCATTCACGCCTATGCCCGGAATCGCCGCAAACGGCGGAATCAGCGCATCTCCGTCGATGATGAACCGATCGGCTGCCGATCGGTACAGATCAATCCCCTTGAACGAGAATCCGCGCGCGGTCATTTCCAGCGCCATCTCCAGAATCGAAATCATGCCCTTTTCCTTCGCCGTGGCCTGAAATCCTTTATCTTCAATTTCAACGAGCTTTTTGAAGATCGCATCATATCCCCGGCAGAACAATTCCACATCGAAATCATCCACCCCCCGGACGCTGAAATAGGTCGCGTAAAAGGCGATCGGATGGTACACCTTGTAGTAAGCGGTCCGCACCGCTGAAATGACATACGCCGCAGCATGCGCCTTCGGGAACATATACTCGATTTTCTGACAGGAATCAATGTACCATTGCGGGACGTTATGATTTTTCATTTCTACTATCCATTCGTCCTTCAAACCCTTCCCTTTCCGTACGCTCTCCGTAATCTGGAAAGCCAACCCCGCTTCCATTCCCGCTTTGTATATCAGATACAGCATGATGTCGTCGCGGCAGCCGATCACCGTCTTGATCGTGCAGATCTGGCTGCGGATCAGTTCCTGGGCATTGCCCAGCCAGACTCCGGTTCCATGGGAAAGCCCGGAAATTTGCAGCAGATCGGCGAAGCTTTTCGGAACGGTTTCCTGAAGCATTTGCCGGACGAATTTCGTGCCCATCTCGGGAATACCGTAAGTGGCAACCGGCGTGCGGATTTGCTCCGGCGTTACCTTCAAAGCTTCCGTTGAGCTGAAAATGCTCATTACCTCCGGATCGTTCATCGGAATCGTCGTCGGATCGACATCGGTCAAATCCTGAAGCATACGCATCATCGTCGGATCATCGTGTCCAAGAATGTCCAGCTTCAACAAATTCGCGTCGAACGCGTGATAGTCAAAGTGGGTGGTTTTCCACTCAGAGCTCGTATCGTCAGCGGGATACTGAACGGGGGTGATATCCTCCACCTCTATGTAGTCCGGCACTACGACGATGCCGCCGGGATGCTGTCCCGTGCTTCGTTTGACCCCCGTGCAGCCGGCCGCCAAACGGGAAGCCTCCGCGTTTCTCATGCGCTTGGCATGGTCCTCCTCGAATTTCTTGACAAACCCGTAAGCGGTTTTTTCCGCCACCGTGCCGATCGTTCCGGCCCGGAACACATTCTTCTCGCCGAACAGCACCTTGGTATAATTATGCGCATGCGGCTGATATTCACCCGAAAAGTTCAGGTCGATATCGGGAACCTTGTCCCCTTTAAAGCCGAGAAACGTTTCGAACGGGATATCCTGTCCTTCCCCTTTTAGTTTGCTCCCGCACTTCGGACAATCTTTGTCCTCCAGATCGAAACCGCTGGGAATGCTGCCGTCGGTAAACCATTCGCTGTACCGGCATTGCCCGCAAATATAATGCGCCGGCAAAGGGTTGACCTCGGAGATTCCCAGCATCGTCGCGACGAACGAGGAACCGACCGATCCCCTTGAGCCGACCAAATAACCGTCCTCGTTGGATTTTTTGACCAGTCTTTCGGAGATCAGATAGTTGGCCGAAAATCCGTATTTGATAATCGGGGCAAGCTCCTTTTCCAGACGCGCAACCACGATTTCCGGCAGCGGCTCTCCGTAAATCCGCGAAGCTGTATCATAGCATTTGGTGCGGATCTCTTCATCGGCCCCCTCAATGATTGGAGAGAACAGACCGTTGTCGGTCGGCCCCCCTTTTTTGGGAAACATTTCGAAGCTCTCAAATTCGTCCGCTAGCTTGTCCGTATTGCTCACGACAACCTCAAACGCCGTCTGCTCCCCGAGATGGGCGAATTCCTGCAGCATCTCTTCGGTCGTACGCAGATGTACGTCGGGCTTCTTGATATCCTTCAACGGACTGAATCCGGTAATTCCGTGAATCGTGATATCCCGGCAAATCTTCTCGTACGGATCCAAATAATGCACATTCCCTGTGGCAATCACCGGTTTGTTCAGCTTCCTGCCGATTTGCACGATCAGCAGGTTCGCCTGCTCCAGCTGCTCCCGTCCGGGAACCACCCCTTTTTCGACGAGATGCATATTGACCCCGATGGGCTGAATCTCCAGCACATCATAAAACTCGGCAACCTGCTCCGCCTCTTCCTCGGACTTGTTGAGCACCGTTTCAAAAAATTCGCCCTTCTCGCATCCCGAGCTGATGATCAGCCCTTCGCGCAACTCCGCCAATTTGCTCTTTGGAATACGCGGAACTTTCAGGAAGTAGTCGGTATGGGAAAGCGACACCAGCTTGAACAGATTTTTTTTGCCGGCGAGATTCCTTGCATAAATAGTGCAGTGAAACGGCCGGGCGTTGGACAAATCCTGACCGACAAAATCATTCAGCGAGGCCAGATTGACGATATTGCGTTCGCCTGCTTCCTTGATTAAATGGAACAAAATATGTCCCAACGCCTCCGCGTCGTCAATCGCCCGGTGGTGATTCTCCAAACTGACCTTCAGCTTGTCCGCAAGCGTGTTGAGACGGTGGTTCTTCAGCGAAGGATACAAGAATCGAGCGAGCTCCAATGTATCCAATACCGGATTGAGGATTTCGGGAAGCCCCAGATTTTTGCATGCCGCCTGCAGAAAGCCCATGTCAAAACGGGCATTGTGCGCCACAAGCACCGCATTTCCGATAAAATCGATAAATTGCGGGATAACGGTTTCCACTTCCGGGGCGTCTTTGACCATATCATCGGTGATATTTGTCAGCTGGGTGATGTTATAGGGGATACTTTGATGCGGATTCACAAAGCTGGCGAAGCGGTCGATCACTTTGTCTTCCTTCATCTTGACCCCGGCAATTTCGATGAGCCTGCTGTTCAGCACGGATAAGCCGGTCGTTTCCACGTCGAATACGACATATTCGGCATCCGCCAACATCCGGTCCTCGGGATTCATCACGATCGGGATGGAATCATTCACCACATTGGCTTCAAGCCCGTAGATCACCTTGATGCCGTATTTTTTCTCCGCTTTGTGCGCTTCGGGAAACGCCTGTACCCCTCCGTGATCGGTAACGGCTATCGCCTTGTGTCCCCATTTGGCGGCGGTTTTGATGTATTGGTCGACCGACGAGATTGCGTCCATCGTGCTCATGTTCGTATGCAGGTGAAATTCCACCCGTTTTGTTTCGGCATTGTCCGAACGCTGCGCCATCGGCAGAATTTCGTTGATATCGTTTGGAATCATGACCAGTTCCGGGACAGGCAGAAATTTATCATATTCCACTTTTCCCCTGAGCTTGATCCATTTTCCGTTCTCCAGCAGGCTGAGCACCTTCACGTCATCCTTGCTTCTGGCAAAGCATTTGACGCTGATGGAATCGGTGAAATCGGTCACATTGAACTGAAACAGCGTACTGCCGTTTTTGAGCTCCTTGGTTTCCAATGCGAACACGGTTCCCTGTATGATCTGACGCTTTTCCTCTTCCTGAATATTTTGAATCGGAACGGCATCTTCCTTGATGACATAACCCATCATCAGCTCGACGCGTTCCTGCGCCTGCTTGCCCTGTTCCGCCTCCGGAGCCGCGGACATCATTTCCTGCAGCGCCGTTCGTTCTTCCTGCTCGATCTGTTTGGCGAATTGCTCATATTGCGCAGTGCTGTCCTCGCTGACCGAGAAATCGATCCGATATTCCCTGCGGAAATGAGTCGAAAAAAACCTCTGAATCCATTCGTCGATTTTTTTCTTGTAGGCCAATTCCAGCACATTGGAGTCCAATAAAGAAATTCGAACGGATCTGTGCGAGACCTCCTTCGCCGCTTTGCTGAGCCAACCGTTGACGGACGGAATTTTCTGCTGAACCCATTGGATAAAATAGTCCCAGTAGCCTTCAACCAGCTCTTGATCCGTAACACGGTCGGAAAATTCCACCACAAAGCGAATTTCCGCGATATGCGAAAACTTCGTTTGAATCAGTTTGAGAAATGTACTGTATATATTGCTCGGGAGCAGAACGTCCTTATGTAAGTAAAAGGTCCATTCCCTGTTGGAGCGGCTGCATTCCACTTTCTCGATGTAACCGTCGGAGAAAAACGAATCGATCATGTCCGTCGGAATTTGCGCTTGCTGCATCAAGAGCTCGAAACGATTCCTTTTTTCTGCCAAATTGCTCACGGATTTCCCCCCAAACCCAACCGTTTCTTCCTAGCTTCGAAACAGAAAAGGCAAAGGGAGTCTGCATTCCATTTGCCTTTATGTTCGAAATTAATACGCTTTTGCAAATACCACGGTATGCTTCGCAGATTCCTCGCAGACCAAGCATTTCGTCTTATGCTCTTTCACTTCAAACGGAATATTTCTGCTGGTTGCTCCCGTCTCCTCTTTGACCTGATGCTCGCAGGCTTCCGAGCCGCACCAGCCGGCCAGGAAAAATCCTCGCTCCTGCTGGATCCGCTGCTTCATTTCATCCAAAGTGTCCACCGAATAAAAATGCGAATCCATAAATGCTTTGGCCTGTATGAACATATTCTGCTGAATTTCGTCCAGCATTCTGCCGACTTCCTCCACAAGCTTCTCTTGCGAGACGATCCGCTTTTCTCCGCCCGTTCTGGCTACAAGCACAGTCTGTCCATTCTCCAAATCGCGGGGCCCCAACTCCAATCTGATCGGTATGCCGCGCATTTCATATTCGTTGAATTTCCAGCCCGGGCTCTGATCCGGTCGATCATCGACCCGCACACGAATCCCGGCATCCTTTAATTGCTTCTGGAGCTCATAGGTTCTGTCCACAACCTGATCCCTGGTTTTGGCCGGCCCGATCGGAATCATGATGACCTGGGTCGGAGCCACTTTAGGCGGCAGAGCCAAACCGCGGTCGTCGCCGTGCACCATGATGATCGCTCCGATCAGCCGGGTGCTTACTCCCCAGGATGTGGTAAACACATGCTGCTGTTGATTCTCGCGGTCCAGGTATTTGATGTCGAAGGCTTTGGCAAAATTTTGTCCAAGGTAATGGGAGGTTCCGGCTTGAACCGCCTTGCCGTCCTTCATCATCGCTTCAATCGAATAGGTGTCCACGGCTCCGGCAAATTTCTCGGAAGGCGTTTTCTGCCCGACGATAACCGGAATCGCCAAAAACCCCTCCACAAAATTGCGGTAAATTTCCAGCATCTGCATCGTTTCGCGGCGAGCTTCGTCCTCCGTCTCGTGCGCGGTATGGCCTTCCTGCCACAAAAACTCGCTTGTCCGAAGAAACGGCAGCGTGCGTTTTTCCCAGCGCACCACATTCGCCCACTGATTGATCATCAGCGGTAGGTCCCTGTAGGACTGAATCCACTTGGAATACATGTGTCCGATGATGGTTTCCGAGGTCGGCCGGATGGCCAGCCTTTCCTCCAGCTTTTCGCCGCCGGCTTCCGTTACCCAAGGCAGCTCGGGATTAAAGCCTTCGACATGCTCCTTTTCTTTCATAAAAAAGCTTTCAGGAATGAACAGCGGAAAATAGGCGTTGCGATGTCCGGTTTCCTTGAACCTGGCGTCAAGCTCCCGCTGACATAATTCCCACAGTTCATATCCGTCCGGTTTAAAGACGATGCAGCCTTTCACCGGAGCATAATCCATCAAATCGGCTTTTCGGATGACATCGATATACCAGCGTGAAAAATCTTCATTTTGCGGTGTGATTTCTTTGACAAATTGTTTTTCCTTGGACATACAAACCTCCTGAATAAAAGCGTGAATCAACGGGATGCGGCCCGTCTATCCCTTGAACAACCGGAGTATATCGTTATAAGTGACCGCAAGCATCAGCAGCATCAGCATGGCAAAGCCGATGAAGTGGACCATGCTCTCCCGGGCCGGATCGACCGGTTTGCCCCGCAGCGCTTCAATGCCGATAAAGATCAATCGGCTCCCGTCCAGCGCCGGAAAAGGCAGAAGATTGAAAATGCCGAGGTACAGACTGAGCAGCGCCGCCCATTTGACCAGATAGACGATGCCCATATTGGCCACCTGCCCGGTCACTTCGACCATCCGGACGGGACCTCCCAGATCATCCATCTTCACCTGAAGAGACACCAATTTTTGCAGACCCTTGAAGATTTCCTGCGTAAAGAAAGCCATCGACTCGCCCGCGCCTTGCACGATTTCCAGCGGACTCGCTTTGCGCGACAGCAGGCGAATTTCGATGCCGACCATCCCTCTTCCGTTTTGGTCCTGCGGCGTAATATTGACCAGTTGAACGGCATCCCCCCGCCGTACCTGCCAAACCATTTCTTTTCCGGCGGAGGACGAGATCATTTGGATCATCTTTTCCGTGTCAGCGCCGATCGATTTCCCCTCAATCGAAAGGATAACGTCATTCGGCTGCAGCTTTGCCGCCGCCGCAGCGGAATTCGGCAGCACTTTAGACAATTGAACATGTTCGGGAATTCCAGTCATCCACGAAAATATGAGGAACAAAATAAAAGCCAGCAGGAAATTCATCATCGGACCGGCAAAAATCGCCATTGCCCGCTGACCGACCGTTTTGCTGCCAAACTGTCGGTTTAACGGCGCGATTTGGGTTTCCGTCCCCTTGGACACAATTTGCGCCTGCGGATGGACAGGAAACGACAGCAGCGACCCTTCCGCCTCCAACGTAATCCGTAATTTTTTTTCCAGATCCAAGCTGTCGACAATTCCGCGGTAGACATCCGTGCGCATATCCAACTGATCCACAAACAGACGGGTGACCTGTCCGTCCTGCACCTTCAAGGCTACGCTTTGTCCCGGATTGACGCTTACAACCTCCGGATCCTCGCCGGCCATTCTTACATATCCGCCCAACGGGAGCAACCTGATGGTATATCTGGTTTCGTTTTTTCTATATGAAAAAAGCTTGGGACCGAAGCCGATCGCAAACTCCCTTACGAGAATACCGGCCCGTCTGGCAAAGTAAAAATGCCCGAATTCGTGAATGCCGACCAGAAGAAAAAAGACCAGTACCGTTAAAAATATCACCTGAGGACTAAACAATTCTCAGCGGCCTCCTTTTATACCAGCAAATAAAGACTGATATCTCAGATGTATTGTCCTTAGAGTAACATTATTCCTTCCGTTAACACAAGAAAAACAGATGGGTTCAGTTACAGCTATTATTCTACATGAAAACGAAACGAAACAAAAATCAGGACAAAGCTTCTATAATGAGGCCGCTACCGAACGCGCCCACCGATCCGCTTCCAGAATTTCCTCCAGCTGCGGAACGGAAACGGTTTGGTGCCGGTCAACCACTTGCCGTATAATATCTTCGATTTGTAAAAACTCGATTTCCCGGCGAAGGAACCTGGCAACCGCCATTTCATTGGCGGCGTTGAATACCGCAGTGGCCGTTCCTCCCGCTCTGCCGCATTCATAGGCCAGCTTCAAGCAGGGAAAGCGTTCTTCATCCATCTGGCGAAAATGCAGCGAGCCGACTGTCGTTAAATCCAATCGTTTGCCGGGCGAAGGAAGCCTTTCCGGATAAGTCAGCGCATATTGGATGGGCACGCGCATATCCGGAGTGCCCAATTGGGCGATAACGCTGGTGTCGGCAAATTCAACCATGGAATGAACGATGCTTTCCGGATGCAGGACGACATCGATTTGCCGGTAATCCATGCCGAACAACCAGTGCGCTTCAATGACTTCCAATCCCTTATTGACCATGGTTGCGGAATCGATTGTAATCTTCGCCCCCATCGACCAGTTCGGATGGCGAAGCGCCTGCTCGACGGTAACCCCTTTCAACTGCTCTCTCGTACGGTCGCGGAAGGCTCCTCCGGAAGCCGTCAGGATAATCCGCGATGCGTCCGTTCGCGCCTCCCCGTTCAAGCATTGAAAAATCGCGGAATGCTCCGAATCGATCGGCAGAATGCCGACGCGATTCCGCGCGGCCAGCTCCATGACCAAATGGCCGCCGCTCACCAAGGTTTCCTTATTGGCCAAACCGATCTGTTTGCCGGCCTCAATTGCGGCGAGCGTAGATTTCAGTCCCTGACTGCCTACCAATGCCGTGATGACCATATCGGCATCCGTTCCTGCCGCAATTTCCAGAAGACCCTCATCACCCGAATATATTTCAACATCTCCGGCGACGGCCAGCTTCAATTCGTCCGCAAGCTGACGCGTGGCCACAGATACTTTGCGCGGCCGAAACTGCCGGATTTGCCTGATCAGCACCTCAAGGTTCGAGCCGGCAGCCAAGCCTTCCACCCGAAAGCCGTCGGGATGCTTGGCAATGACATCCAAAGCCTGTGTTCCAATCGAGCCGGTCGAGCCCAAAATGGAGATCCGTTTCATCTCATTGCCCACCTCATATTGAAAATCACGATAACAGCGCAAACAAATGAACCATCGGAAAAACAAACAGCCAGCTGTCTACGCGATCCAAAATACCCCCATGACCGGGCAAAATCGTGCCGGAATCCTTCACTCCTTGTGAACGCTTCAAAGCCGATTCCACAAAATCTCCAAGCTGGCTGAATATCGATGCCAGAACAGCGATCAGCAGCGCCTGACGAACAGAAAGCAGATCAGGGGAATACAGGGAAAATCCGATTGCCGTCACAACGGAAAACAGAATCCCTCCAACCGCCCCTTCCACCGTTTTTTTGGGACTGATGGAAGGCCAAAGAAGTCTTTTTCCGATGGCCCAGCCTGTAAAATAAGCGCCTGAATCGGTTGCCCATATGCAGGCAAATACGAGCAGCGTCCAAAAAAGACCGTGTTCCAGGGAACGGGTCAATCCCATGAAATGAAATCCGGTTCCTATGTACAGCGTGCCCAAAAACAGGATCGACACATCATGGACGTTCGTCCGGTTTTTGGTCACTACGGTTGCCAACAGAAACAAAACCATCATGGCCCATATCCCCGTCTCGAAGGAGAAAATTCCGAGAGCATGGGATTCTTGGGATCGGGGAATCACTAAAAATGCTATGGAGAGATAACCAATGATTGACGCAGGATCGGTATGCCGCAATTTCATCATGCTGATGAATTCATAATATCCGATTAACGCCAGCACGGAAATGATCAGAGCAAACCAAGCGCCGCCCAAATATAATAATACTAAGAAACCGGCACCGGCCAAGATTCCTGTTGTGATTCGCTGCTTCAAATCGATTCCTCCATCACTGATGAATCCGGACTTCTCTAGAGGCCGCCGTATCGTCTTCCCCGATGCTGATAATCCCTGATTGCCTGATAGAAATGCTGTTCCGTGAATTCCGGCCAAAAAACATCAGTAAACCATAGTTCGGTATAAGCCAACTGCCAAAGCATAAAATTGCTGATTCTTTGTTCGCCGCTGGTCCGTATCATCAAATCCGGATCCGGCAGCCGGCCGGTGTGGAGATATTTGGGAAATTGCTCTTCCGCAATCTGATCAATGCTCAATCTGCCGCTTTGGATCTCACCGGCCATTTTTTTAAAACCTTCGATCATTTCCCGGCGGCTTCCGTAATTCAGAGCAAAATTCAAAATCAATCCGGTGTTGTGCTCCGTTTTTTTAACCGCTTCTTCCACAGCTTTGAGCGTATGAGCCGGAAGGTCTTCCTTCCAACCCATCATCCGGACCTGAACATTCCGAGCTATCAGCTCATCAAGCTCGATCAACAAAAACTCCTGCGGAAGCTTCATCAGGAAATCGACTTCCTCTTTCGGCCTTTTCCAGTTTTCTGTGGAAAAAGCATAAAGCGTTAACACCTTAACTCCCAAACGATCGGCAGCCTTGATGATTTTTTTGACCGTCTCCATTCCGGCCCTGTGGCCGGCAATTCTCGGAAGCCCGTGGCGTTTCGCCCATCGGCCGTTTCCGTCCATGATCACCGCGACATGTTCGGGAATTTTTTCTTTGCTCAGGGAATTCCAATCGATTTCTTCGTTCCTTCGGAAGCTTTTCAAAAATCGTCCAATCATTCCTGATCCCCCATACAAGAACCGCGGTGTTATACTTCCATGATTTCCTTTTCTTTTGCGATTAAGGTTTTGTCGATTTCAGCCACAAATTTATCCGTCAATTTCTGAATGTCATCTTGATATCGTCTTGATTCATCCTCGGATATCGTTGTTTTCTCCAGTTTCTTGATGTCATCATTAGCATCCCGGCGAATGTTCCGGATTGCAACCTTCGCTTCTTCCCCATACCTCTTGGACATTTTCACCAATTCTGCACGCCTTTCCTCGGTAAGCATCGGCAGGACGATCCGAATCATGCTTCCGTCGTTGCTGGGGGTCACGCCGAGATCAGATTTAAGTATGGCTTTTTCGATATCGTTTAATGCGGTTTTATCCCATGGCTGAATCATCAGCGTGCGCGAATCCGGAGCATTAATACTGGCGAGCTGATTCACCGGAGTCATGGTTCCGTAGTAATCCACCTGAACCCTGTCCAGCAGCGCGGGAGTAGCCCGGCCGGCCCTCAGCGCGGCCAAATCTTTTTTCAAGGATGCTATAGCCTTCTCCATGCGCTCTTCCGTATTTTTCATGACAGTCTGCGGCATCAATCAACACTCCCTTTCACGGTAGTACCAATTTTTTCGCCGATAACGGCTCGCTTGATATTGCCTTTCTCGGTTATGGAAAATACAATCAACGGGATATCGTTATCCATGCAGAGCGATGATGCGGTGGAATCCATGACACCCAAATTTTTGTTCAGCATCTCCAAATAGGTGAGGGTCTCGAATTTTTCCGCATGGACATCCAGGAACGGATCCGCCGAATAAACGCCATCGACTTTGTTTTTCGCCATCAAAATGACTTCCGCTTCAATCTCCGCTGCCCGCAATGCAGCTGTGGTATCTGTGGAAAAATACGGGTTTCCCGTGCCGCCGGCAAAAATGACGACACGCCCCTTTTCCAAATGGCGAATCGCTCTTCTTCTAATATAAGGCTCGGCAACCTGCTGCATTTCAATCGATGTCTGTACGCGGGTCGGAACCCCTATCTTCTCCAAAGCGCTTTGGAGGGCCAGGGAGTTCATCACGGTTGCCAGCATTCCCATATAATCGGCCGTTGCCCTGTCCATACCTTTGGCGCTGCCGGAAATCCCCCTCCAAATATTGCCTCCGCCTACGACGATGGCGACCTGGACGTTTAAGGCGACGACTTCTTCCACCTGCTCGGCAATGGATGAGATGACATCCGCATCGATTCCATATCCTTGTTGGCCGGCCAACGCTTCTCCGCTAAGCTTTAAGATGATCCGTTTGAAAATCGGCTGTTTCATCCTTTTACCCCCTTCGATCAGGAAACATGCTCATCCGCTAGAACGATCTGAATAGATAATATACGCTTTAAAAAAGAAGGAACACGGAGGTGTCCCATCTTATAGCGGTTTATTTTTTGATTTGTGCCATGACTTCTTCAACAAAATTATCCTGTTTCTTTTCAAGGCCTTCGCCCAGTTCAAAACGAACGAAACGGCGAATGGAGATGTTTTCACCGATCTGGGAAATTTTTTCATTCAGCAGCTGACTAATGGTCTTGTCCGGATCTTTGATGAATTGCTGTTCAAGCAGGCAAAATTCTTCATAGTACTTGCTGAGGCGGCCTTCCACCATTTTTTCCACAATGTTGGCCGGTTTTCCTTCATTCAACGCTTGCTCTTTCAAAAATGCTCTTTCTTTTTCCAAATCCGCCGGATTCACATCCTCGCGGCTTACATAGCGCGGGCTGCTTGCGGCAATCTGCATCGCAATGTCCTTGACAAATTCCCGGAACGAATCCGTCTTGGCCACAAAATCCGTTTCACAGTTGACTTCGACCAGCACGCCGATTCTTCCACCGCCGTGAATATAGGATTCAACAAGCCCTTCGGTCGCGATACGGCCTGCTTTGTTGGCCGCTGCCGCCAAGCCTTTCTTGCGGAGAACCTCAATTGCTTTTTCCATATCACCGCCGGTTTCCTCCAACGCCTTTTTGCAATCGAGCATTCCCGCACCCGTTTTTTCACGAAGCTCCTTTACCATTGCTGCTGTAACAGCCATGTTTAATACCTCCTCAAATTCGAATTATGTAGTGTTCGATAGCCCTTAAAAAAAGGGTGGTGATAGGCAATAAGCGCCTTCAAACCACCCTTTTTCCAGTTCCTCATTCATATTCTCAATTTAATCAGGCTGTTTGTTCGCCCTGATGGGCTTCGATGACAGCATCAGCCATCTTGGATGTCAAAAGCTTAACCGCACGAATCGCGTCGTCGTTGCCAGGAATCACATAGTCGATTTCATCCGGATCGCAGTTTGTATCGACAATCCCGACAATCGGGATGCCCAGCTTGCGAGCTTCCGCCACAGCGATTCTTTCCTTGCGCGGGTCAATGATAAACAGCGCATCAGGCAGTTTTTTCATGCCTTTTATGCCGCCGAGGAATTTCTCGAGACGAGCTTTTTCCTTGTTGAGCAGGATGACTTCTTTTTTCGGGAGCACGGAGAAGGTTCCGTCCTCTTCCATTCTCTCCAGCTGGTGAAGTCGGTCAATCCGCTTTTGAATGGTTTCGAAGTTCGTCAGCGTACCGCCAAGCCATCTTTGATTGACATAATACATCCCGCAGCGTTCAGCCTCTTCGGCTACAGATTCCTGAGCTTGTTTCTTCGTTCCCACAAACATGATCGAACCGTTGTTCTCAGCGATCGATTTGACGAAGTTGTAAGCCTCTTCCACTTTTTTGACCGTTTTTTGCAGGTCAATGATGTAAATACCGTTTCTTTCGGTGAAGATGTAACGATCCATTTTAGGATTCCAGCGACGGGTTTGATGTCCGAAATGCACCCCGGCTTCCAAAAGCTGTTTCATGGAAATTACCGCCATCTTCACTCACCTCCTCTTTCGTTTGGTTTAGTTCCTCCGCCAATTTCATCCCTAACACAAGACTTTCCAAACGGAAAGCACCCTTGTCTAAATCCGTTGGCGTGTGTATTAACACCGTCAACTAATATACCACAAGTGAATTGCCGTTGCAAGACCATGAAAAGAGTCGGCAACAATGTTCGCCCTCTTCAGTTGCGATCGCCGGTTATCTTGTCAATCAGTTCGGCCATGGTCGGTTTTTGGTCAAATGTGTAAATACCGGCCCTGATTTTCGAGCCTAGATTTTGCGACTTTATTTCCGCTATAAACGCGTTTGTGTCTTCAATGATCTGCATGCTTATCAGCATGTCGGCAATTTTATACGCGCTCATGCCCGCTGAAATTGCAAAAACCCAGCGAGTTTGCGGAGACAGGGATTGAATCGCTTCCCGTTTAGATTTTTCCAGTTGATCCTGCAATTCGACCTCTGTGTATATTTTTTCATCCTTATCGAAGACATGAAGACCCAGTTCACCCGCGCGGGCTTTAATCTCGTTCAAATCCATCTGAGGAGTGGCGTTTGCGGTTTGCTGCGGAATCAAAGCCTCCTTGTCCGATGACGGCACGGAGTTCATCAGTTGAAGAAGCAGCGCGCCTGCGATCAATCCCAACCCCAATCCATTCAGGAACAAGCGATTTTTATGCACGGAACTGCTCCTCCTGCTTGGCTAATTGAATAATCAACTGTATTTCGCCTTTGTTCATGCCCATTTTCTTGGCAATGAATTCAATTGATTTTCCAATTTCATAATAATCAATAATCTCTTTATAGCGCCCCTTTATGGCGGACTGGCTAATCCGATCCTCTTCCGGCCCGGATCCGGATATCGGCTCCGATATGGGCTCGATTGGCGGCCTTGACTCGACAATCGCATCCTCCTTGAGGCACCCCGGCTTCTCTAATGAAGCGGCGCGTTCGGCAAGTTCGCTGACTTGCTTTTCCAATCCGTTCATCCGGTCCATCAATTTATGGGCCAGCTTTTCATATTCCTGTTTCATCCCGCCGATCGTTCTGAGAAGCTGTTGATTCTCCTCCTCCAATTGAAGCGCGAACGCGTCCAGCGTCTGCTCAATTTCTCCTGTCATGTCGGCACGGTTGTGCATGAGGTTTTTGGGGGCACGCAGCAAAGCATAAATGATGATTACCGCTCCCAGCAGGACAATCAACATCCACGGTTCCATACATGGGCTCCTCCTTTACTGAGAATATCTTTGGATTTTGTCCTTTATAAGGAGAAATCAATGTGATGACCTTTGTAAGGATGCTCCTGACGAACCGGTTCCGTTCGCCGTTCCGGTCCCGGCTCGCTATCCTTCGCCTTCCGTCGCCGCCGGTTTTGCTGTTCCTTATCCTGCCTTCCGTCATCCTGGATGAGCATTCCCAGCACTTCCTCCGCCTTCGCGCTTTTTTTGCGCATTTCTTCCGTCTTTTTACTCGCAGCCGCGTTCAGGCTGATCTGATCCTCTACAGGTTTATGCGCCAGTTGGTTTTGCAGGTTACCGGTCTCGTTGTTACGCGATAATGCGAGCTGGACATCGATCGATTTCAGGCTCATACGATCACCTTCCTAGGCTAATCCGCCGATACTTATTCAGACCGCATTACAATTTCGCCGTCAGCCATTTTGATGACCGCCCGTTGGGTGGCATCCTTGATAAATCGGGTGTAGCGGCCGATCACGATTTTGGAGCCCCCGTAAATCGTGGAAACGATTTTTACTTCGGCTTTGGAAGTATCCTCAAGGTTTTTTTCGATTTCCAGGATCCGTTCCTTCAACTCATTCATTTCATCGGTTTGCTGGCGTTTCGTATTGCTCAGCTTGCTTCTGAGCGCAAGCTTATCCGGAGAGATCTGCCCTGCAGAAGCAAGTTGATCGAGAAGAATAAGCGTCTTGCTCGTTTTGTCCAAATTTTCATAGAGAGCCTGTGTCTCCTTTTTCAATTGAACAAGCTCACTTCTCAATTCAGGCAGCACGCCGACCTCGATCGAGGTTGGGGTCGACATATTGTTGCCGATGGTTCTGGCCGTTACTTTTTCTCCAGCCTGAATGACCCCTCCTACAATCAGGCCTTTACTGCCCAAACATATGACATTTCTTCCCGCGCGGATATGGGAATGCATAATGCTTTGCGAAACAATGATATCCTCCGCGGCCTCGACATTTCCTTCCTGAATGAAGGAGGTTTTGACATTTTTTCCGGCTTTAACGGAACCCTTGTTGTTTGCGATAATTCCCGCAGTGATCTCAATCGACCCGTCAGCTTCCAGTTCGGCTCCTTCGACGCTGCCGATCACGCGGATATCTCCCGACGCTTTGATCTTAAAGCCTGTGAGCACATTGCCGCGGATGATCACCGTGCCCACAAACTCGATATTTCCGGTTTTGAAATCCACATCACCGTTCACTTCGTAGATCGGAAAAACATTTATCTTGTCTTTCTCCGTTTTTGTAAGCAGCCCGTCGATCACGGCATATAAATATTGGTTCTGTTCATCGGCAACCACATTTTTTCCAATCTTGAACCTGGCTTCTTTTCCCTTTTTTGAAAACAGCGTTTCTCCCGTAACGGCTTTTCCATGAACTCCTTCTTGAGCAGGGATCCGTTCAGCAATCAACTGACCTTTGTGAATATTGTTCAATGCCCCAACCTCATGGTAATCGATGGTGCCGTCCTCGCGTTCCAGAGGTTTTTGGGAGTCCTGATCCAAGTTAAATTGAAAGCGGATCATCCCGTCGGCTCCATCTTTCGGAGGGGTACCGGCCGCCACGGCAATCTCGCTGTAATAAAAAGCTTTGGGATCTTTGGCGATTTCGGCCAGCACATCGTAGCGCACACCGTGTTTGATGCCATTTTTCTCGAGAATTTTCTCCAACTCGACCAGCGAGACAGTCAAACCTTCATCCGGGTTCACAAATCGCAGGAAAGCATGAAGTTTATCGTTGGAGATGTTGACACTTACATAATGTTCCAAGGGTAGATGGTGTCCGTTATCCATCATTCCAACCCACCTTATCTGTAATAAGACTTGAACAATCTATTTTAATCATTTTGCAGCAATTGATTTTTGGCCTTTCCCAATGCCCCTCTAAGCCGCAATATGGCTTTAGAATGCAGTTGCGAGATTCGTGAAGGCGATAAGGACATGACTTCGGCGATCTCGCTCAAGGACAGATCCTCATAATAGAGCAGCGAAATGACGGTGCGTTCCTTTTCGGTCAATCTCTCGATCGCTTTTTCAAGCGTTTCCTTTATGTAAAATTCGTTGACTTTATATTCGGGGTTTTTCGCCTTGTCATCTATTAAAACCGACAGCCTGGTTTCCGATTCGTCCTCCTTGAGCGGATCCTCCAGAGAAAAAATCGTGGTGACGGCAATTTCCTGCAGCATCTGCTGGAATTCGTTTTCGTCAATCTTGAGAAAAGCGCATATTTCCTGATCTGTGACAGAGCGTAAATATTGCTGCTCCAATTTTAAATAAGCCTCTTCCAGTCTCTTCGCCTTTTCCCGAACGGAACGCGGAACCCAGTCCCCCTGGCGAAGCGAATCGATCATTGCGCCGCGAATCCTCCAAGAGGCATAGGTTTCAAACTGCAGTCCGCGATGAGGATCAAATTTATCGATGGCATCGATCAATCCCATTACCCCGTAGCTGAACAAGTCATCTTTGGACACATTCTTCGGCAGACCGACAGCCATTTTATTTGCAACAAAATCAACCAGCGGCAAATACAGCTCAATGAGTTGCTTTTTTGCCTGCGGATCTTGATGTTCCTTGCAGCTGATCCACAGATCCATATGGGTAAGATGTGTTTGCTTCGGATCAATCATTGGACATCATCCTTTAGTCCTCGGACAAGTTTCGGATCACTTCCGCCAAATGTGCGGGATCCGGATTTTCTTTCGAAATGAATCGTTTCGGATTCAGCGGTTGAAAAACTTGTGCGTCATTTCCCGATGACAGCTGCTGCCTTAACAATTCATTGAGATTCTCGTCTTCCGGTGTAGCAATATCCACATTTTTCCCTGTCGTGACACCTTCCGGATGTTTATGCGGATCGTTTCCGGCAGGACCATGCTGCAAATCCGCCAATGTTCCCAGCATCCAACGCAGCAGGAACATCAGCAGAAAAAGAATCAGAAAGCTGTAAACACTGCGCAGCAAAGCCGTAACGAATACATTATGCATGATCGAAAAGATAAAGGTGATCGACATGGAAAATAATCCTGAAAATAAATTCCATTTTACATTCCCAATCATGGCTACAGTTCCTTTATTCCGTTCTGCACACTGCGGATCAGTAGAACTCCGGTAGTGTTGTAAAGTTCAATGGTTCTGCCAAAATTGCCGCCGGTATCCTCCGCGACGATTGGAATCGAATATCGTTTCAATACATCCTTGCACGAATCCACATTGCGCGGCCCTATGCGCATCGTGTCATTCTGTCCGAGAAACGAAAACATCTGCGCACCGCCGGCGAGCTTGGCCTTCATCCTGCTGACAACCGCACCCTGCAGCGTCATCAACCGGATCATTTCCGGCAAGGCGGTATCGGCATATTTCGCAATATTGACCTGACCGCTTCGGGCAATGTCCGAATGGGGAAGCATAATATGAGCCATTCCGGCAATTTGGGAGTCGGGATCATATAAGGTAACGCCTACGCACGAACCGAGTCCCGTCGTTTTGAGGACCGCGTCCTTATTCGACGTCACTTTAAGATCTGCCATTCCAACCTTGAGACAAAGTGCAGGTATCATTCAAACGGTACTCCCAATGCTTGAAATATTATGTTGAAGGAATCCGGATCCGGAATGAAAAAGAAATGTCCCTCGACCTCATCAACACCTTCAAAAAAGGCGGTTTCTATCAGCAACGCGTGATCTCCCATTTCACCGAACTGCAGCAGCCCGTAGCTTAATATGGCTCCGGCCATATCAATCGCCAGCGCCGGAACCGTCGGCGACATATACAACCGGGTGAAGTCCGCAAGCGAAGACAAATAGGAACCTACCAGAATGTTGGCAATTTCCGATAAGGCCGAAAGCTCCATTTCCGAATAATTGCCGGTTTCTTCAACGGCTATCCCGGCAAGATTGAGCAAGAGACGTTTGGCGGAGTCCTGCGATAAGATAAAGAACATATTCCCCGGCGCTTCCCCTTCGACACGGAGAAAAATGGCAAGGACAACTTCCTCGGAACCGCCGATACAATCTGCGATCTCGTCAAAAGCAAGCATGCTGACCCTGGGAATCTGCATGTCAATCTGTTTATTCAGCAGCTTTGCCAACGCGGTAGCGGCATTGCCCGCGCCGATATTTCCCACTTCTTTCAATACATCAAGCTGAAAATCTTCCAAACGGTTCAGAGGATTCACCTTAGGTCCCCTCAATTTCTTCTAATTGAATGATTTCATTCTTGTTCAATACCTCTTCGAGATTTAACATGACCAGCAGGCGGTCTGAAGCCAATTTGGCCACTCCCCGCAAATATTTAGCCCGGATTCCGCCGACAACCTCTGGAGGATCGGTAATTGAATCGCTGTCGATATCGATCACGTCGTTTGCAGAGTCCACGATCATGCCGACTTCAATATCCTTTACCGCTACGTTGATGATCCGCGTATTCGGGGTCTCTTCGGTTTGCGGCAGGCCGAACCTTTCCCGCAAATCGATAATCGGTACGACAACGCCTCTTAAATTGATGACGCCTTTTACAAAAGCGGGAGTTTTGGGTACCCGGGTCATTGGCAACATACGTTCAATGGTCTGTACTTTATCGACTTCAACCCCGTATTCTTCATTGTTCAATTTAAACACGATGACTTTCAATTCTTCTCCCATGCTGGATACCTCCTCTAATATACTAACTATTTGATGATTGCGTTGGGATCGATGATCAGCGAAACCTGACCGTCGCCCAAAATGGTGGCTCCGGAAATGGCAAACAGATTTTTCAGATATTTTCCGAGAGATTTCAGGACGATTTCCTGTTGACCGATGAATTCGTCGACAAGCAGGGCGACCATTTTCTCGCCTTTTCGGATAACGACCGCTTCCAGTTCTTCACGATCCGGCTCCTGTCCTTCACGACAATCAAACAGCTCAGCCAATGAAACGACCGGGATGACGGTGTCCCGGAAATCAATCATCGGATCACCGTGAATCGTCCGAATATGATCTTTCTTCAGAATCGACGTTTCCACGATGGAGGATAACGGAATGGCGTAACGCTCCCCGCCGGCCTTGACCAGCATCGCAGAGATGATCGACAGCGTGAGCGGCAGTTGAACGGTAAATTTCGTGCCCTTGCCAGGCACTGAATCCACCGCTACATGCCCGCTGAGCGAGGCGATTTTGGATTTGACGACGTCCAGACCGACACCGCGCCCGGAAATATCGGAAATTTTGTCCGCCGTGCTGAACCCGGAGGCAAACAGCAGCTGATAGATTTCCAGATCAGTCATCTTGCCGGCTGCGTCTTTTGTGATCAGGCCGTTTTTCAAAGCGGTTTGTATCACTTTTTCTCGATTGATGCCTCGTCCGTCGTCTTCAATTTCAATAAACACGTAATTTCCGCTGTGGTAGGCACGCAGATGCACCTTGCCCGTTTCCGGTTTATTCGCGGCAATCCGATCAGCTACGGTTTCTATGCCGTGGTCGAGTGAATTTCTCAAGAGATGGACCAACGGGTCGCCAATTTCGTCGATGACGGTCCGGTCCAGTTCCGTTTCGGCGCCCGAAACGACCAGCTCGACCTTCTTTTCAAGCGTCCTGGCCAAATCGCGCACCATTCGGGGAAACCGGTTGAAAACCGTATCCACCGGCACCATCCGCAGGTTCAGCACAATATTCTGCAGATCCAGGCTTACCCTGGCAATATGTTCAACCGTCTCGGTCAACTCTTGATTTTTCATACCCTCTGCCAGCGACTCCAGCCGAACTCTGTCAATCAGCAGTTCGCTGAACAAATTCATCAGGGTATCCAGCCGATCGATATCCACCCGGATCGTGCGGGGCATCTGCGGCTGTTTCGCCTGCGCGGACGATTTGTCCGGAGCTTCCTTGGACCCAGCGGCAGCGGATAGATCGGATGCGGATGAACGTTCGGCGTGTTGAGGCTGTCCGCTTATTCTTTTATTCTTATCCTTTGACAGCTGCCGGAGCATTTCGGTTCCAACCGGGACGATCTGTACGGAGGAAATTTCCGAGATATTGCTGATTTGCTGTTCCAAGGAGGTCTGATCAAGTCTTGAAATATAATACACACTGAAGGATTGATCGAATTTTTCCTGCTCGATATCCTGAACGGAAGGCGATGATTGGACGACTTCCCCGTGGCGCTCCAGCAGATCAAAAACCATATAGGCACGCGCCGCCTTCAGAACGCAATTCTCGTGAACGGTCACTTTCACATAGAATACCATGCTCCCGGACTCGATCGACTGTTGAAGAATCGAGCTTTGAAATTCATCCAGATCCAAGCCCGCTTCACTGCTCTTTTCGAGCTGTTTGGTCGCGGCTGCCGGAACGGACGGAGGTGCTCCGGTGAGGATCGCCTTCAAATTGGACACAATCTCAGATACATCCAATTTGCCGGTGCCACCTTGGATGATGTCCTGTACCATCCCTTCCAAAGCATCCAAACTTCTGAACAAGCCGTCAAAAATAAAATTGTTCATTTGCAGCTTTCGGTTCCTTACCAAATCCAGCACGTTTTCCATCTCGTGAGTCAGCGAAGCCAAATCATCAAAACCCATTGAAGCCGACATGCCTTTGAGAGTATGCGCGGAGCGGAAAATGTTTTGAACAATGTCAATATCCTGCGGATTTTTCTCCAAAATCAGCAGATTTTCGTTTAACGCCTGCAGATGATCATTTGATTCATCAATAAACATCGACAAATATTGATTTTGTTCCAATGGTCTGCACCTCCTGTAATGCTCATTCTGTTGGTTCTTGGTTTACCCTTCGCGTGATGCGCGTCCACAGGGAGTGTTAAGGCTCCGGCCGCTGATGGGACATCACCGAATCCATAATTTTTTTCGAAATATGCTGCAGCGGAAGCAAATCCGTAACGCAGCCGAGTTCCACAGCCGATCTGGGCATTCCGTAGACGACGGCTGTCTCTTCCGATTCGGCTATGGTGGTGACGGCTCCGGCATCCTTCAACGCTTTCATTCCCTTGGCTCCGTCACTGCCCATACCCGTCATCAATACAACGTGCTTTATAAGCCCCCCCAGGGGAATGAGCGACTCAAACAATACATCGACGGAAGGACGGTGACCGTTGCGCGCCTCCTCCAACGTAAGTTGAATCCTCAATTCTCCGGCATGTCTGACTAACTTCATATGCGAGCCTCCGGGAGCGATGTATACGGTGCCGGCTTTCACAGATTCCCCGTCCTGAGCTTCGACAACATGCACTTCGCAGGAAGAATCCAACCGCTGAGCCAAGGATTTGGTGAATTTCGGCGGCATATGCTGGACGATGAGGATTGGAGCCGGAATGAGCGCCGGAATCCTGCTCAAGACCTGCTGCAGCGCTCTCGGCCCGCCCGTAGAAGTCCCGATGGCGACGATTTGCCGAATTGGTTCGGTTAGGCTGATCTGAGCTTTTGCCGCTTTGGTCTCCACTACCCCGGTATGTTCGAAGCTGATCGATTTGACTCGTGTTTCCACCGCAATTTTCAATTTTTCGATCAGTGTATTCTTGACCGAATAAAGATCCAGCGAAATGGAGCCGGAGGGCTTGCGAATAAAATCGACCGCTCCAAGCTCCAAAGCCATTATCGTTTCCCGTGCAGCTTCGTCGGCATAACTGCTCAACATGATAACAGGAACGGGATGACACTGCATAATCGCTTTAAGAGCTTCCAGGCCGTTCATTTCCGGCATCTCGATATCCATTGTAATGACGTCCGGCTGAATTTCAGCTATTCTTTCAAGCGCTTCCCTCCCGTTATTGGCGGCGTATACGACCTGAAACTCAGGGTCCTCCGAAATAAGATCAGTAATCAATTTGCGCATAAATGCCGAATCATCGACTACCATTACTCTGAATTTTTGCGCCATTTTTTCACTCCTCTAGGTTGCAGACGGCTTCGTGAACTTCTGCATTCACTTCATCAGTTGCACGAACTTGTTGATGAATGCTTTAAATCCTCCGCTGCTTTGTTCCCGCAAACGGCTTCCGGAAACAAAGTTTCCCGCCAGATCCTTGACACATTTGGCAGCTGAGCTGTTGGGATATGCGATGGAAAATGGAACTTGCTGCTTCACCGCTTTCATCACATGATGATCGTCGAGGATGTATCCCAAAGTCGTGAGATTGAGATCCAGAAATTGCTTGGCCACCATCGTGATTTTTTCCGCCGTCCGCTTCCCTTCCTTCAAGTCCGCAGCCCGGTTGACCACGAGGTGAAAAGGAACCGAGACATTCATGCCGCTGACCATCTTGATAATCGCATACGCATCTGTGATGGAGGTCGGTTCCGGAGTTGTTACGACAATCGTATCGTTCGCGGCGACAATGAATTTCAGCGTTTCTTTGGACAAACCCGCTCCCGTATCAAACAATATGTAATCGACATATCCCTCCAGTTCATCAACCTGTTGAAAAAAATACTCCAATTCGTCTTCTGAAAGCTTAAACAGATCATTAAATCCTGAACCGCCGGAAATAAATTTCAAATCGTTCATTCCGCTGCTGATAACTTCCCAGATGGTTTTCTGGCGGTTTAACAGATGGTAAAGCGTGTATTTTGGGGGGGTCCCCATCAAAACATCGATATTGGCAAAGCCGATATCGGCGTCAAACACCAGAACCTTATAACCCAACGACTTGAGGGATAATGCAAAATTCAAGGTGAAATTCGATTTGCCTACCCCGCCTTTACCGCTTGTAATCGTAATAATGCGAGTGGAGCGGGTATTCTCTTCATGATGGTTGTTGACAAGATTTCGAAGTCCTTGGGCTTGATCATTCATCAAGGATTCCCTCCAGAATCGTATCGACCAAATGTTCTTCATTCAGTTCAACGATATCATCCGGAACGTTTTGACCATTTGTGACATAGGACAGCTGCAACGAAAAATCGTGCATCAAATTGATAACCGATCCGTAGCTGTCCGTTTCATCCATTTTCGTAAACAGCAGTTTATCCAGTTTGAATTTCGAAAAGTTTTCGGTGATCAGATTCATATCCCGATACTTCGAAGTCATGCTGAGCACGAGATAGGTTTCGGCATTGCCGTCAGACTGCAGCAGACTGTTCAATTCGGAAACATACATTTCATTCCGGTAGTTGCGCCCGGCCGTATCCATAAAAATAAGATCCCTGTCGGAGAATTTTTGAAACGCCTTGGGCAGCTCCAACGGAGAAAAAACAACCTCAAGAGGCACGTTCAAGATCGTCGCATAGGTACGAAGCTGTTCAACAGCCGCGATGCGGTACGTATCGGAAGTGATGAACCCGACTTTTCGATTATGCTTCAGCACCTGCTCCGCAGCCAATTTGGCGATGGTCGTCGTTTTCCCTACCCCGGTAGGTCCCACAAAATGGGCGATGCGGGTTTCCTTTGAAATCCTTTTGGAGCCTCCGCGCTGCAGCATCCCGATCAACTGCTTTTTTACAAGCCCTACTGCTTGCTCTGAGGATAATTGGGCCGTCTGATCGCCGGCTTCTTCGACGGCTTTCAAAATCAGTGATTTCACCAGTACCGGCTCCACATCCTGTTCAAGCAGCCGGCGTTCGATCTTTTGCAGCACAGGAGGCAGCGCCGAATTCGCATTCACGGTCTGGGACCATGTTTGAAACAAATCCTTCATCTGCTTGATTTCAGCCAGAATCAAATCATCTGAACCGCGCTGATTTGCCTGATTGACTTTTACAGCAGCTTGCGCCTGAGCCTGACTCGTTCCCCTTGTTTCCTGAAGCGGGGCTCCGGAAAGCTGGGAATTCTGGACTCCTGCGGCAATAAAAGCCGCCGCCTGTTCCTCCCGAGCCGTCAGCGAACCGGAAGAACCGTATGATCCCGATGCTCCATGGGATCCCAAGGATCCTGAAACACGCGGCTGAACCGTAGGCGTATCTGTTGCAGCAATGACTTCGATTTTCTTTTTGCCGAATAAACCGAAAATTCCGCCGGAACGGGTTTCCTTGGTATTGAGAATAACCGCATCCTTCCCCAAATCTCCGCGTATTTTTTGCAAAGCCTCCGGCATATTATCGACAACATATCTTTTGACTCTCACAGATTCACCACCCCTACGCTGTGTATTTCAACATTGGGCTCCAGTTCGTTATATGACAGTACCGGAATATCCTGCACTTGTCTTTCCAGCAGCTGGCGCAAATACATGCGGATCGAAGGAGATGCCAGTATGATCGGCTGCAATCCGGATTGCAGCAATTTTTTGGTCTGTTCGGCCACAGTTTGATAGATAAGCTGGGAAGAATTGGGATCTATGGCCAAGTAGGTTCCGTTTTCCGTATGCTGGATCGATTCTGATATCTTTTTTTCCAAAGCCGGTCCCACCGTAATCACTTTCAGAGAGTCCCCCGTATGCAGGAACTGCTGGGTGATTTGCCGTGACAATGCCTGACGGACGTATTCTGTCAAGATTTCCGTATCCTTGGTGAGATGACCGTAATCGGCCAATGTCTCAAAAATCGTGACCAGATCGCGGATCGAGATCTTTTCCTTCAGGAGCTTGGCCAGTACTTTCTGAACGTCACCAATCGACAATATATTTGGAATCAATTCGTCGACAAGTGTCGAATAAGATTCCTTCAAATTATCGATAAGCGCCTTCGTTTCCTGCCGACCGACCAATTCATGGGAGTGCTTCTTGATAATTTCGGTTAAATGGGTCGCGACAACGGAAGGCGGGTCGACAACAGTGTATCCGGCAAGCTCGGCTCTTTCTTTGGTCGCCTCATCGATCCATAAGGCAGGAAGTCCGAATGCCGGCTCGACCGTCTCAATTCCGGTTACGGAATCGTCATCGATTCCCGGACTCATTGCCAGGTAGTGATTAAGTAATAATTCACCGCGAGCTACCATATTTCCTTTTATTTTGACAATATATTCATTCGGTTTTAGCTGAATATTGTCGCGAATTCGGATAACCGGCACGACAAGCCCGAGTTCCAGGGCGCACTGCCTGCGGATCATGATGATTCTATCCAGCAAATCCCCGCCCTGCTGCGTATCCGCGAGCGGGATCAAACCGTATCCAAATTCAAATTCGATGGGATCGACATGAAGCAGATTCATGACGCTTTCCGGACTTCGCACCTCCTCAATCTGCTGCTCCTCTTCCAATTCATACTCTTCAACTTGCTTTTTATCGAGATTCTTCTGCATTCGGTAACCGGCAAACACCAGCAGCCCGGACATGAGCAGCGAAGGAAACTTGCTGATGGGCGTGAACAGTCCCAGCAGCCCGATCGTACCGGCGACAATATACAACAATCTGGGATATATAAAGATTTGCGAAGTAATATCCGAAGCCAGGTTTCCGTCGGAAGCTGCTCGGGTAACGATCAAGCCGGTCGCGGTGGAAATCAGCAGCGCCGGGATCTGACTGACCAGACCGTCGCCTATCGTCAGTACGGAAAACTTGCTTAAGGATTCGGTAAACGATAAATGGTGAATCGCCATCCCTATAACAAAGCCGCCTAAAAGATTAACAATCAGAATTACGATGCCGGCAATTGCGTCACCCTTTACAAACTTGCTCGCACCGTCCATCGCCCCGTAAAAATCGGCTTCCCTCTGGATGTTTTCCCTTCTTTGCCGAGCCTCTTGTTCATTGATCATGCCTGCGTTCAAATCCGCATCGATGCTCATCTGCTTCCCAGGCATTGCATCCAGCGTGAATCTTGCGGCAACCTCGGCCACGCGCTCGGAACCTTTGGTAATGACAATAAACTGGACGATGACCAAGATGAGGAAGACGACAAAGCCCACCACAATTTCCCCGCCGGCAACAAACGAACCGAACGTCTGGACCACGCTTCCCGCTTCTCCATGAGCCAAGATATTGCGCGTCGTGGAAACGTTCAACGCCAATCGAAACAAAGTCGTCACCAGCAATAGCGACGGAAAAACGGAAAACTGCAGAGCTTCCTTTGTATTCATGGAAACGAGAAGAATGACCAATGCCAAAGAAATGTTGAGAATCAGAAGGAAGTCTAGCAGATGGATATTGATCGGCACAACCATCATCATCACGATGCCGATGACGCCAATCAAAACCATGAGGTCGCGGACCTTCACTGGATCCTCTCCTTTCGCGCGTTATCGGAAAATCAAACCGCTTTTCCTTTTAATTTATACACATGGGCCAGAACTTCGGCAACGGCCTGGAACAACGCCTCGGGAATCGATTCCCCGATTTCCACCTGCTCGAACAATGCCCTGGCCAAAGGTTTATTTTCCATGATCATCACGTCATTCTCCTGGGCGACTTGTTTAATTTTCAGCGCAACGTAATCCTGGCCTTTGGCGACCACAGTCGGAGCCGTCATTTTTCCGGATTCATATTGGATGGCTACTGCAAAGTGCGTAGGGTTGGTAATGACCACATCCGCTCTGGGCACTTCCTGCATCATCCGTTGGAGCGCCATTCTTCTTTGTTTTTCCCGGATTTTGCCCTTGATCAACGGGTCGCCTTCCGATTTTTTATGTTCATCCTTGATATCCTGCTTGGACATTTTCAGGCTCTTTTCATGCTCATAACGCTGGTAGAAAAAATCGAACACAGCGAGAATAATCAGCGTAACGGCAATTTTGATGCCCAACATCAAGGTTACATTCGAAGCGTATTGCAGAATTCCGGATATCGGCATATGGGACAACGAGACAATTTGCGCGCGCTCCCCCCACAGCGAGGAATAAACGACCATTGCGATCACCGACATCTTGAGCATCGATTTCAGGAATTCCACCAAAGAACGAAGTGATACAATTTTTTTTAAGCCTTCCAAAGGGTTGAGCTTATTCAATTTCGGCATGAGCGGGTCGGCCGTGATCAGAAAACCGACTTGCAGGTAATTGCCGATCAGCCCGATAACGACAGCCATTAACATGAATGGCCCCACGATGAGCATCAGTTGATAGGCAAGCTTGGAAAAGAGCGAAAGGACATTCTGCTGCGTCAAATTCCAAAGCATGTAATCGTTGAAGTACTCCGTGAATATCCGAAAAATATGCTCCTTGAAATAACCCCCGAAAAACAACAGAAATAAAAATCCAAACAGCAGAATAAATGCTCCTGGAAGCTCGTGGCTTTTGGCGACCTGTCCTTTTTGTCTGGAATCCTGTCTTTTCTTGGGTGTCGCCTTTTCGGTTTTTTCCTGCGCAAACAGCTGAAGGTCCAAAGCCAAAGGGAATTTGTTCAAGCTTTCCCCTCCCGGAAGGTTATCCTACTTTTTGAAAAAGTCCATAATCCGGTAAAGCGAATCGAACATGTTCTTGAATAAATCCTGGAACAAAAACAGAAAACCCGGAATCAGTATTGTCAGCATGACCAAACCCACCAAAATTTTGACCGGAATGCCGACCACGAAAATGTTGAATTGCGGAGCCGTCCGGGCCAAGACGCCTAACGCGACATCCACCAGAAACATGGTAACCACCATGGGTGCGGCCATTTGAAAGGCGAGATAAAACATAGTCGCCAATGATTGCACCAATAAATCGGCAATGCTTCTATCCTGCAAATGATGAAACAGTTGATTATCGAGCGGAATCCAATCATAGCTTTGCATGATCGCCCTCAGCAGTGCATGATGCCCGTTCAGCGACAAAAACAGCAGAATCGCGACCATATACTTCAAGTTGCCGAAAACGGGACTTTGCACCCCGGTAAGCGGATCGATGACGTTGGCGATGCCGAATCCCATCTGAAGATCGATAAATGAGCCAGCCACCTGAACCACCGTAAAAAACAAGTATGCGGTAAAGCCTAGCAGCAAGCCTACCAGAACTTCTCTCACAATGCTGAGTATGTAAGCGACATCGACGGCAACGGGATGAACCTCCCCCAACGACATGAAAATCAGCAAACTCACATAAAACGACAAACCGATTTTAAAAGGTAGCGGAACCCCCCTGGAAGAAAACACAGGCGCTGCAACAAAAAATGAGGTGATTCGAATAAGAATCAAAAAAAAATTTGGCAGAAACTCGAACAGAATCTGCAATCGAACCACAGCCTATCCGATAAATTGATAGAGATGTCCTAACAAATTTTGCGTGTAATCAATCAATGTGGTCAAAATCCAAGGTCCGAAAAACAACAGCGCCAGCAGCACCGCAACGATTTTCGGCACAAAAGCAAGCGTCTGCTCCTGGATCTGCGTCGTTGCCTGAAAAATGCTGATGAGCAGCCCCACCACCAATGCGACAATAAGCATCGGTGCGCTTGCTTTCAATACGACATACACGGCTTGTCCGGCCAAACGGATAACGAATTCAGCGCTCATGGCAAATCCCCATCGCAAAAAATTTCAGTTATGTATGAAAGCTCAGCAGCAGCGATTGAATGACCAAATGCCAACCGTCTACCATAATAAACAGCAAGATTTTGAACGGCAGCGAGATCATGACCGGCGGAAGCATCATCATCCCCATGGACATGAGCACGCTCGCGACGATCATATCAATCACAAGGAACGGGATAAAGATCATGAATCCCATTTGAAACGCCGTTTTCAGTTCACTGATCGCGAATGCGGGAATCAGTGTGGTCAACGGGATGCCTTCATAGGTTTTCGGTTTTTCCGCTTTGGAATACTCCATGAATAAAAGCAGATCCTTCTTTCGCGTCTGCATATACATGAACTTTTTCATCGGATTCGCCGCTTTCTGCAGCGCTTCGGTTTGCGAGATCTGGTTGTTCAAAAAGGGCTGCAGAGCCGTTTGGTTGATTTCGTTCAATGTCGGAGACATGACGAACAGAGTGAGAAACAATGCCAGCCCGACGAGCACTTGATTCGGGGGCATTTGCTGAGTTGCCAATGACGTTCTGATAAATCCCAAAACAATAATAATCCGTGTAAAACTGGTCATCAAAACGACAATGGCCGGTGCCAGGCTCAAGATTGTAATCAACAGAATGATCGAAATGGTATTGGAAACATCCGCCGGCTTGTTTGACGGAGAAAACGGGAGTCCCGGAATTTGGAACGGATCGGCAGCAAAGGCCGAATGAGAAATCATGAAAAACAAGAACAAGGCCAACGCTGTCGACGTCAAATAGCGAATGCGCATCATTGCTCGTCAGACCTGTCTTTCACAAAGGATTGCTCATTTCGCATCTGATCCGCAATTTGCTGGCGCTGAGTCAAATTTTTCATTTTGCTTTGGAAAATATCCTGAAAAGAATGCTTCATATTTTCATCCCGCTCTTCCTGTCCGACGATTTCCGCATGCTGGGTGCCCTGAAACCAAATGAGTTGTTTGAACCGATGAATCCAAGATAAAAAGAATTCCTTGCCGGTTCCGGATCCGTTCAACAGCAATGAGTCGGCCAACCGCTGAACTTCTTCCGGATCATCAATTTTGTCGATTAATCGGATGTCTTCCCCTACTCCGATCATATAGATCTTTTGCCCGATTTCCACGATTTGCAAAGACTTGTTCTGCCCCAGAGGAACCCCGCCCAAGATTCGGATCGTCCGATTGGACATAAAGCTCCTGTTCTTGAAAGCCAAAAACCGAATAAGCAGGATGATCAATCCGATGATCACGACAAGCGCAATGACTACCGTCAGCAAACTGCCGATATAGCTTCCGACGTACGAATTATCTCCTGTCCCGCCATCCCCAAGCCCCGCAGGATCTCCAGCGCCTTCCGCAAACGCAGTCGTCAGATCGTTCGGCAAAAGCCATAAGCCTATCCCTAACAACCGAAGTGAAATTCTATGCGCACGCTGCAATAAAATGTTCCTTCCCCCGTTGAATAGCATGATCCGCTATCAGCCGATCGTTTTTTTGATGGCTTCGATCACTCGGTCTGCCTGGAAGGGTTTGACGATAAAATCTTTGGCGCCGGCTTGGATCGCATCGATGACCATCGCCTGCTGGCCCATTGCCGAGCACATAATCACCTTGGCGTTGCCGTCAATTTTTTTGATTTCCTTAAGCGCGCTGATTCCATCCATTTCAGGCATCGTAATGTCCATCGTCACCAAATCCGGCGTCAATTCCTTGTATTTTTCAACGGCTTGGGCGCCATCGTTTGCCTCGCCGACGACTTCAAACCCGTTCTTAGAAAGGATGTCTTTGATCATCATCCTCATAAACGCTGCATCATCCACTACTAAAATCCTGTTAGCCATTGTTTATCCTCCTAATAAAATAATTTTCAATTATTGCAATTTTTGAATGCGGTCGATCTGGCTGATAATATCGGTGACACGAACACCGAAATTCTCGTCGATGACCACAACTTCCCCTTTGGCAATCAACACGTTGTTTACAAGGATATCGACGGGTTCACCCGCGAGCTTGTCCAGCTCAATGATCGAGCCCGTTGATAAATCCAAAATGTCCTTGATCAATTTTTCGGTCCTGCCGAGCTCCACAGTCACCTTCAGCGGAATATCCAACAACAGGTTCAAATTCGATGTATCCGCAAAATTGGCGGGAATGTCGTTGAAATTCGTATACTGTACCGGCTGCACGTTAATGTTCCGATTCGGCCGAGCCATTCCGTAATCGGGTCCGGGCATCCGCTGCGGCGGCTGCTGGTATGGTGGATACGGCTGCTGGTACGGTTGTTGAAACGATTGCTGATATCCCTGCTGCGGATAAGGCGGCGGTGAATACGTCGGTTGTGCCTGCTGCGGCGGCAAAGATCCTGCTGCCGGAATTTCTGCAGTGCTGGGTACCGATGCCGAAACGGGCTGCGGCTCTGCCGAGGCTGAGGTTTCAGCCGCTGCGCTGGCTTCCGCCGAATCTCCGCTGCCTCCCATCAGGCTGGATACCAGTTCCTTGGCGAATGAAACCGTCAAAAGCTGCATGATGCTTGAATCTATCAGATCCCCGATAATCAGCCGAAATGATATTTTTACAAATACGTCATCCGGAGGAAACGTCTCCGCGCTGCCGCTTTCGGATAAATCAAATACATTGATGCCCGGCGGAGAGATGTTGACAAATCGATTGAAAATGGTGGACATCGATGTTGCCGAAGATCCCATCATTTGGTTCATCGCTTCCTGAACGGCACTGATATGGATTTCGTTCAATTCGATACCAGACTCGACCTTGCCTTCTCCCCCCAGCATCAAATCGGCGATGACCTGAGCATCTTCCGTTTTGATCACCAGCAAATTGATGCCTTGAAATCCTTCGACATAATTGACATGCACCGCAACATGCGGTTGGGGAAACTCTTCCTCCAGCTGTGTCCTGGCAATCACTGAAACCTTCGGAGTCGTAATATCCACCTTCCTGCCTAAAAGAGCGGAAAGGGCCGTCGCCGCGCTGCCGAAAGTAATATTGCCGATCTCTCCCAACGCATCTTGTTCCAGAGGAGACAAATAATCGTCGACTTCCACGCTGGTTCCGGAAGATTCCTTCAGGCTGTCACCTTCAGCCGCCTTACTTAATAAAGCGTCTATTTCTTCCTGCGACAAATAATCTTTATTATTCGCCATGGCCCTCTTCTCCTTCTTCGAAAATCTCGGAAATTTGAACGGCTAACCTGCCTTTAAAAGTTCCGGGATTACCGGTAAATTTCAATTTGTTTCCCACCTTTATCTGCAGGTCTTCATGAATGCTCTTGTCCAGGGAGATCACATCTCCTACAGCAAGATTGATAAATTCCCTGATTGACAATTGGGATTGGCCCAACTCTGCAACAATCGGAAGTTTGGCTTTGGAAACTCTCCCCTCCAATGCGGAGACTTCTTCAGGCGCCCTGCTTTTCTTCTGGGAGACAAACCAGTGATGCACGGACAATCTGGGCATAATCGGTTCCAAAACGACGTGCGGTATGCATAAATTGATCATGCCCGACGTATCGCCGATTTTGGTGCTCAACGAGATTAAGGCAATCGTCTCGTTGGGAGACACCAACTGCAAAAACTGTGGATTCGTTTCCAGCGCTTCCATCCTTGGCTGGATATCGTACACGGTCTTCCAGGCTTCCTGCAAGCTGTCGAACGTTCTGCTGAAGATCCGTTCCATGATGACCGTTTCGATTTCCGTCAGCGCGTTGACTTTGGACGGCGACATTCCCTGTCCCCCCAAAAGCCTGTCCAGCATCGCAAAGGCCACATTGGGATGCACTTCCAACACCATTCGCCCTTCAAGCGGTTCGGCTTCAAACACATTCAAAATCGTCATTTTGGGAACCGAGCGAATAAACTCATCATACGGCAGCTGATCCACACTGACGACATTTATATGTACAAATGTACGAAGCTGCGCCGAGAAATAAGTCGTTAAGTATCGTGCGAAATTCTCATGAATTCTCGTCAAACTGCGAATGTGATCCTTGGAAAACCTGACGGCTCTCTTAAAATCATAGACTCTGATTTTCTTTTGCGTTTCTTCTTTCTTGAGTTCTTCGGCATCCATTTCCCCGGAAGAGAGTGCTGCCAGAAGAGCGTCGATTTCATTCTGCGATAATACGTCAACCACGATGAACCACCTCCTAATGAGCCGCCCCAGAATCTGAAATCATGAGAGTACAAAGTTGGTGATATTGATATGTGTGATTTTGCCCTCTGTTAATATGGCGTTGATCTTATTCATCAGTGTGGTGCTCAGAAAATCCTTGCCTTTGCTGCCCTGGATTTGGTCCGGCGTCAAATCGGAAAGCGTTTCGATGACAATCGCCTTCGCTTTGAAATCGAGCAGTTGAAATTCGTCTCTTGCTTTAACGCTATCCAATTCGAAAGCGAAGCTGATTTTAATGAATTCTTTGGTCGCCAAATTGGTCAGAACGTCATCCATCTTGTAAGTCATATCGCTGATTTCTTTGGCGCTTAATGCTTTGGGCTTCACGGAATTGACGGAATTGATCGCCTGCTTGTTCGGGTCTGCCGACTGGGACGATTTGTTGTCCAAATATGTCCATAAAATAAACGCAGCTCCGACAATTAGCGTGATGGACACCAAAATAATGATGACCCACGGCAACATTTTTTTAATCACTGCGAACCCTCCGTATCCTGATTCATGATAGCCAAACGGACTGAACCGATGGAGCGCATATAATTTTTGATTAAGCCGATCACATCGGAAACCTTCTCAAGCACAATTATTTTTTTTCCCGTTGTCAATGTGATCAGCGTATCCGGTGTCGCCTCAACGGATTCAACCAACAGCGCGTTTACGGTAATTTGAGTACCGTTCATGCGGGTTAAGGTAATCATGCCGACCCCCCTCAAACTGAAAAGCTGGGTTCGGGGAAAATCTCACTTTTCCCCGAACTGCCTGTCAATTGCTTTAACGTTTCAAGTTAACGATTTCCTGCAAAATTTCGTCCGATGTGGTGATGATTCTGGAGTTTGCCTGAAAACCGCGCTGCGCAACGATCATCTCGGTAAATTCGTTGGTCAGGTCAACGTTTGACATTTCCAACTGCCCCGAAATAATCGCTCCCGTTCCGGCGGTCGCATCATTCGCTTGAGAGATCGTAAGCGCTCCGTCCAAAACCGCATTCGGAGTGCTGCGGTACAGATTGCCTCCGATCTTATCCAATCCGGCCGGATTGGTCACCTTGACCACACCGATACTGACACCTGTCGGCTGTGTGGTGCCGTCAGCAAGCACGGAAATAATTTCCCCGTTCTGTGAAATGGTGAAAGCAGTGACATCCTCCCCAAGCTGAATCGGTGCTCCGGTTGTGTCGAGAACCAGCATCCCGTCCGGATTAACCAGTTTGCGCTCGGCATCCAATGTAAAATTGCCAGCGCGGGTCAAATAGGGGACTTGCTGATCCGGTGAAGCCTTAACGGCAAAAAATCCATCGCCATCAATCCGGAGATCGGTAACGACATTGGTCGTCATCGCGCTCCCGGGTGTGTGAACGGTATCGATTGCCCCGATGGAGACGCCCAGACCCACCTGCTTTGAGTTGATTCCGCCTTTGCCGTCTACCGGGGCGGTGACGCCCGCCATGGTTTGGCTCAAAATATCCTTGAACATCACCCGGCCTGATTTAAAACCGATTGTGTTCACATTGGCGATATTGTTTCCGATAACATCCAATTTCGTTTGAAATCCGCGCATCCCGGAAATACCGGAATATAACGATCTCAACATATACCCGTTCCTCCTTTTGTGTGTTCCCTTGTTTTAGCAGCATTTCATTCATTTGTCCGCTTCGGTCATTCCGCGGACCAAGGGCTTCCATAAACGGGCCGGCCCTGAATTTCAAGAAACGATCACTGCGCTGTCAATTTGCGTAAAAACATTATCCTTCATAGATACGCCGTCCATTGCCGTTACGACCGTCCTGTTCTTTACATTGACGATAAAGGCCATGTCCTGGAGCAGGATAAGCGATTCCTTGGCTCCTTTTGCAGCGGCTTTGTCAATCGCGGAATCAATTTTGGCCAACTGCTCGGATCCCAGCGTAATTCCCCGTTGCCGAAGCCGGAGTTCCGCATGCTGACTCAGCCGGACGAACTGTTCGCGAAAAACCTGATTGAACGGCTTATACTCGGCTGCAACTGCTTCCGAGTGGCTTACGCTTCGGTCCGAACGGACAGACCCGGGCGGCAGCACATTCGGATAGAGCTGGCCAATTTTCATTCGATCCGTCATAGCTTCCTCTAGCCCGATATTTTGACAATCTGGTCCAGAGGTATTTCCTCTCCTTTCACTTGAGCATACTGCTGGCCATCTTTGACAATGATCGCATCGACCAACCCAGATGCAACCTGAACGGATGTTCCGCTGCCGGTCGTCCAGCTAACCGATTTGCCGATCAATCCGGAAGCAAATCCTAATGACTGTCTCAGAAGCTTCATATCGCTGGCCATATTCGTGATTTGCTCGACCGAAGTGAACTGGGCCATTTGGGCAATAAAATCCTTATCCTGCAAAGGCTGCATAGGATCCTGATTTTTAAGCTGTTCCACCAGGATTCTCAAAAAATCATCCTTGCCGAGCGAATTTCCGTTTTTGGTTGTCACAGTGCTGTTATTCGACTGCGAATATGACGGCCAAACAGCAGTCCCCTGCACAGAACTTGCCAATGCCTTCACCTCCCGAAAGGGTTGTCATTTACTAGACCGTTGCATAAAATGAGCTTCCGTATGCCGCCGATTTCTGCATCGAGCCTTCATCCCACTGCGTCAGCATCGTTTCGTTGAAGCTGTCGTAAGCGAGTTCCTGTTTTTTGCTCGGCTGTCTAAAAAACTGTCGGGCAGAGGATTGATCTCTGTGATCTTGGAACAAACTTGTTTGAACGCCGTTTTGCTGCGTGACTTCCAATTTTTCCACCTGAAGCCCGTGATTTTGCAGCGCCGCCCTCAATTGAGGCATCTGGCTTTCCAGCATATCCTTAGCATGAAGCGTATCGGCAACAAACTGTGCAATCATCTGTCCGTTATGCATCGTAATCCGCACATCCAGTTTACCGAGATGCTCGGGCACAAGCGTTATGCGAGCTTCCGAAATGCCGTCTAGTTGGGATATTTTCATGTTTTTGAGCATTACCCGGCTCATATCCTCAACAAACTGCTGCGCTTGAACGACCGGCAGGGTTGGTTTTGCAGTCCCAGCCGCAGAGCGGTTGTTGAACATCGTCTCGACGTATGAGGGAAGAACCGTTTTCCCGTCAAGCGAAACCGGCTCCCCGGTTCCCTTGGCTTCCTCAGCCTTTTGATCAACAAGCGGACGCATCACTTTTGAGCTCAAGTCCATTGCTTTGAGCAAAGCGATCGGATGCTGCCGGACGATATTCACCTGCGGTTCCACCGCCGTCTGAGTCAGTTCGGCGGCAGCGCCTTTGGCGGATGCTGACGACAAGCTTTCGGGGTTGGAGATATTCATATTCAAAGGAGGGGTTCTTTTGGACGAAACGATATTGACGTTTAGTCCTTCAGTTCCCTGTCCGGATGAAAGATTCGGAAGATTCCCCTGATCGCGCTTGATGCTCCCGATCCCCAGATCCGCAAATACCGACTGAAGCGCAGCCTTCAAATCCGTCTCCAAGCGGACTGCCGGAAACGGAGCTGAGCCATCAGCCGGAGCGGACTTCACAGCCAATTGCTTCAGGATCATCTTCATTTGCTCCTGAGAGATGGGTACGGGCTGATCTTCCCCCAGCGCTGCAAGCTCCTGCACAGAGAATACGGCTGCCAACGGATTGGCCGACTGATCGGCATTCGGATTCATCGCAAGAATAACCCTGGCCGTTTCGTTCAACCAGCTCTGAAGGGCCGGATTGCCGACGATGGCTTTCTGGAGTGCGGACGACTGTTGGGAGAGCGCATCCGTTAGGGAAGATGCCGTCTTTTTCGGATCACCTTGTTCAAGCTGCGGCAGCACATTCAGCAGCAGGTAGAGTGGAATGCCTCCCAGCATCGCAAGCAGATCGGGCGAATCGGCGGCATCGCTGTCCTTTTGCCCCGATACGGCATTCTGAAGCACAGCGGCAAAAGGCTTGACCGGTTTTCCATTGACCGACGTGACCGCCGCGCCTTCAACGGCAGACTGTCCTGAAGATGTATTCTGGGAAGCTGCGGTTTTCTGCAGAACCGTTGGATTCATGGTTGCTGTATTCATAATTATCACCTCCTTTCAATGGATTTGCGTTGATTATTGGCCCAATTTCAACACGATTTTAGCCGCGTCAGTCCTTGAAATATCCGAGATTGCGCCTAAAATTTTCGAACGGGTGGGCGTGTCCAAAGAACCCAAAATCGAAAGAACTTTTGTTTCATTAACCGGAAGCATCTCCAGCAGAACGACTGCAGCGTTTTTCGGCGTCATCCCGGCAAACGTTTGGGCCAGTTGCTGAACGTCGATTTTGGCTGTTTGCCCGCCGGCCGTTTTGGATAAGTCCAGCCGCGCCTGCAAGGCGGCAATCTCCCTGTCCTTCACGGGCACGATATCCTTAAGCTGAATGGATGCATCAGCCGCAATCTTAGGGTCCATCTTTTCCATCACGTTCACCCGATCCTGCTCATTCATCTGTCCGAGAACCAGCACCAATTCCGGCAGCGTCAAATTCTCAAGGATCGGCGCCGCTTTGCTGGGGTTCATTTTGGCATAGATGTTGGCCAGGCTTTTAATTTGCTGATCATATTCTTCAGCGCTTTGCTTTTTTGTCTGCAAATCCTGCTGCAATTGATCAATTTTCGCTTGAAGCTCTTTGATCGTTTGATCCTTCTGCCGACTGGAATCCGTCAGCTTTTTCAATTCCGCCTCTTTATCGGTAAACGCGTTTTTGAGCTTGACGACTTCCTCTTTGGTCATCTTATCGGTTCCAGCTAAGGCGCTGTTTTCCGAAGTGTTCGCGGAAGTTGGTTTAGGATCGGGAATCACCTTGTTGAGAATCGGGATCGAATTAGCTGCTTTCAAGGCCGAATTCATCACGTCGTAACCGAAAAAAGAAAGCAGCACCCCGGTCAAGATCACCAGAAAAATAAAAGGGATCAAGAATATGTACAAAAAACGTTCGAATGAGCTGTATGAGGTTTTTTCCGCTTCCACATTTGCCATTTTCCCAATCCCCCTTCATCTGCCGTTTTGTCCGCAAGCTTGTCAGCCTTTGCCGGATATGACCGGGCCATGCCGCATTGCCGCCAACTCATCGATCGCTTCCTGCTCCAGCTTCAGCATTCGTTCGGTAAATTTTTGCATCGCCCGTTCCCTGGCATTGCTCCATGCTTTTTCATCCTTCATTTTGTCCGACACAAGCGTTTGGCTGGAAACGACCCTCTGATTGGCCGCATTCACGTCCAGATGCTTATGCAGAATTTGCCGCTCCAAGTGACTGATGTAATCCTGAACCGCCTGCAAATCGCTGACCGTCGAGCTTTGACCTGCGCAAATCCCGTTCAGCCACTTTTGTTTTTCGGATTCCAAGCGGCTCAGCGAATCCTGTTCCTCCCGGAGTCGGAATATCGCTTTGGAAAGCTGCCATTCGGCCTGCGTTTTCTCATTCCCCTTCAGATCAACGATCTTTTGCAAGGCGTAACGAAATTCCGTCAAGGGTCTCAACTCCTATCCAAAATGCTCCATAAGCTGACTAAGCGCCTCGGCATAGTTCACTTTTTCATCGACTTTCTGTCTTGTATAATTCCATATTGAGGGCATGTATCGAATCGCCCTGTCGATTTCCGGACTGGAACCTTGCTGATACGCCCCGATATTGATAAGGTCTTCCGAATCTTTATAAACAGAGAGCATCCGCTTCAGCTTCTCCGCCGCTGCGAGTTGGTCGGACGGAGCAATATCTCTCATGACGCGGCTGATGCTCGACAGCACGTCAATCGCTGGAAAATGCCCTTTACTCGCAAGATTGCGGCTCAAAACGATATGTCCGTCCAAAATTCCTCTTACTGCGTCTGCGATCGGTTCGTTCATGTCATCGCCGTCCACCAGCACGGTATAAAATGCGGTGATAGAGCCTTTGGAGGCTGTTCCCGCCCTCTCCAGCAGCTTTGGCAAACTTGCAAATACCGAAGGCGTGTAGCCACGCGTTGCCGGAGGCTCCCCGACGGCTAGTCCGACTTCTCTCATGGCCATCGCGTAGCGGGTGACAGAATCCATCATGAACATCACATTCAAGCCGCGGTCCCGAAAAAATTCGGCAATCGACGTCGCAATCAGCGCGCCTTTTATGCGAATCAGCGCCGGTTGATCAGAGGTGGCAACCACCACGACGGATCTGGACAGACCCTCGTCTCCCAAATCCCTCTCGATAAAATCGAGAACTTCCCTGCCTCTTTCGCCGATCAGCGCTATCACGTTCACATCCGCGGAAGTGTTGCGCGCAATCATGCCGAGCAGTGTGCTCTTGCCGACACCGGACCCGGCAAATATACCGACACGCTGTCCCTTTCCAATCGTCAGCAAGCCGTCAATGCAGCGGACACCGACACTCATTGTCTCTAGAATTCTGGGACGTTTCAACGGATTGGTCGGTTCATTATAGGTGGAATAGCGAACCATCCCCGAAGACAGCCTGCTCCCGTCCAAAGGCTGTCCCAGCCCGTTCAAAACCTTGCCGAGCAGCTCGTGTCCGACGGACACGGTCAACGGTTCGCCTGTGCCGACCACTTCGCAGCCGGGGCCGATGGAATGAAGGTCGCCCAGCGGCATCAGAATGACTTTGTTGTCGCGAAATCCAACGACTTCGGACAAAATCGGACTGCCCGATTTGCCGGGATAAATATAGCAAACGTCCCCGATGCTGGCATCCGGTCCCTCGGATTCCACGGTAAGACCGATGATCCGGGTAACTTTTCCGTTAAATCGCAGCGGCTCAAGCTTATGAAGCATATCCAGGTATTTCCCGACACCGGGAAGTTTAATCTTCATGAAGCAAATCCCCGCTTTGTTCGGCAATTTTCAAAAGGGCGGTTTTTATTTCCGAGAGCTGGGTCTCAACTCTCGCATCGATGCTTCCGAAGGAGGTTCGAATCACGCATCCGTGATCCTTTATGCCGGAATCGGGCAGAATTTGCAGCTCTGCCTGGGAATCTACAACAAGCGCCAGCTCTTTATAAGCATCCTGAACAAATGAAAACTGCTCCGGAGCTACGCAGAGAACGACGGTGCCTTTTTGCTTCTTCCGCGACAGCGCCTTTTTGATCATTTCAAGGACCAAATCCCGCGAAATCGTCAATTGTTGATGAACAATCTTTCCGGCGATGGAACAGCTCAAATCCACGAGAAACGGTTCCGCTCCCTGAATGATTTCATCTCTTGCGGCATAAGCCTGCAGAAGCACTTGTCCCGCTTCTTCAATCATAAAAGCATACTGTGTCCTGATATCCGCCTCAGCGTTCTCCAAACCTTCTTGATAGCCTTGCGCATATCCGGCGGAACGGGCCTCGGCAACGGCCTGTTCGTCCTGAGAGCGCCGATCGTCCCACCACCGTTCGATCTCTTGACTGGTCTGTTCCTTCAGAAAGGCTGCTTCTTCCATAGCAGCTCGGATTTGCTCCTCCGCCGCCTGTTCAGCATCTCTCAAAATCTGTTCCTTCAGGATATTGGCTTGACTTATTTCGATTTGCTGTTCTGCAAAAAGACTGTTATCCGGTTGACTAAAACCTTTCATATCCACATTTGGCGTCTGCTGAATAACTTCGATCAGCTTCAAATCATCCAGGGCGATGTAGTGGGAAGATTTGATCAACCTAGACAATGATATCATCTCCTCCGCCGCGGGCTATGATAATTTCACCTGATTCCTCCAAACGGCGGATCGTGGAAACAATCCGTGTCTGGGCCTCTTCAACATCGCGAAGACGAACCGGTCCCATATACTCCATCTCTTCTTTGAAGGTTTCAGCCATTCGTTTGGACATATTGCGGAAAATCGATTCCCGGACTTCATCGCTGGCCACCTTAAGCGCAAGCTGCAAATCGGCGTTTTCGATATCGCGAATGATCCGCTGTATTGACCGGTTGTCCAAATTAACTATATCCTCAAATACAAACATCCGCTTCTTGATCTCTTCCGCCAGCTCGGGATCCTGAATCTCCAGCGAATCGAGAATCGTCCTTTCGGTGCCGCGATCGACGCCATTCAATATCTGCACGATCGATTCGATTCCGCCCGCCGACGTATAGTCCTGCGTAACTGTGGCCGACAGCTTCTGTTCGAGAATGCGCTCGACCTGAGTGATGACTTCGGGCAAGGTGCTGTCCATAAGCGCAATGCGCTTGGCCACGTCCGCTTGGATTTCCTGCGGGAGCGACGAAAGAATCACCGCTGACTGATCCGGCTGCAAGTAGGATAAAACCAATGCGATCGTCTGCGGATTTTCATTTTGAATAAAGTTCAGAATTTGCGCAGGATCCGCTTTTCGGGCAAAATCAAAGGGCCTGACCTGAAGCGTGGCAGTCAAACGGTTGAGAATATCCACCGCTCTTTGCGATCCGAGCGCCCGATCCAATATTTCTTTTGCATATGTGATGCCGCCCTGCGAGATGTATTCCTGAGCCAAGCAGATCTGGTGAAATTCATTCAAAATCGACTCTCTTTCGGAGCTGTCGACTTTCCTGACATTGGCAATTTCCAGAGTCAGCTGTTCGATTTCGTCATCATGCAAGTGCTTGAATATCTGTGCGGAAATTTCCGGCCCTAAAGTAATCAGCAGGATGGCTGCTTTTTGTCTTCCTGTCAAGCCCTGTTGCAACTTTACCATGAATGGCCCCCCTATTCTTCAACCAGCCACGTGCGAAGCAGCTCTACAAACTCTCCAGGCTTCTTCTTCGCCAGAGTTTCCAACTGCTTTCGGACTTGGCTTTCGCTGGATACTTGATCGATATCCAACGTAGGAAATTGGACCTGAGGCACTGCTGCGGTTTCTTCTTCCAGCAATCGTTGTTTTCTTCTTCTAAACACCAGAAAACCGGCGGTGAAGGCTGCCGCGAGCGCCAAAGCAGCACCCCCATAAACCCACGGATTATTCAACAAGCTCGGTGCGGGAGGCTCCGTTCTTCCGTCAAACGTGTGCGCGAGCACCAGCACTTTTTTGCCCAGCTCCTGATCGGTCAGGGTTTGTCCGCTGTCGGCCAACGAAGCTGCCACGATGTTCATCAAAATTCGCTTGATCGCATCCTGCAGTTCGGGCGTCAAGGAATTCGGATTATTCTTAACCGGCGGATCCACAGCCACATTGATCGTCAAATCCTTCACTTGATAAGGACTTGAAGCAATCTGATTGGAAATCCGGTTGACTTCATAATTCACTCTATCCTGGTTTTCCTCGGAGTTCGATTTTCCGTTGTTGGATGAAGTCGGATACCCTGGTATATCATTCGTTCCGGTTCCAGGAACCCCTCCGGCTGCGGCTCCTCCGTCGCTGGAATACGATTTTTGGATCTTTTCAACACTGATCTCGATCCCTTTTTGGTCAACCGTATTCACAGGCGTAACCAGCGATTGCGTACTGTTTTTCTTGTCGAAATTCAGCGAAGACACGACACTTACGACCACTTTATCGGAACCGATGATCGTCCCCAACAGATCTTTCACATTTTTGCGGATGTCATCCTCGTATTGTTTTTTGATTTGAAACTGCTGGGAAGCCAAGGTTGCCGTATTTTCAGCCCCTCCGTTTACCAAGGAGGAAGGCGAAAACTCCCCATTCTGATCGGAAATCGTAATGTTTTCAAGCGGAAGACTCGGGACACTGTGGGAGACCAGATTGTAAATCGTATCGATTTGGTGCTGGTCCGGCCTGTATCCCGCTTTGAAACGGATGACGACGGATGCTGAGGATTGATCCTTTTGATCACTCGCAAATACGCTTTGTTGAGCCAGGTTAATCAGCACCTTCGAGCTGACCACGCCATTCATCGAATTAATGATCTGCTGGATTTCACCGGCCTTGGCATCCAAGCTCAAAATATTAAATTCATTATCCGTCATGCCCAAGGAAGAAATATTGTCCCGAAAAATCCCGTAACCGAGGGAACCATTTTTCATCAGCCCCTGAGATTCCACATTGATTTTCACGTCAGTCGCATTGGTTTGGGGTACGCCGATGCTTTTTCCGTCTGCGCTTAATTTGTATGGGATTCCCTGTCCTTTCAAATATCCCGTAATCGCCGCCGCATCTGCCGAATCAAGGTCCGTAAAAGCGACGACATATTCAGTTCTGGAAAAAATATATGTAAGAATAATTATTACTATAAGGAGAAGGGCTACACCAGAAATTAGATACATCTTCTGTTTTTTCTCAAATCGGTTCCAATACTGCGTCGTTAGCCCCCAATATCGGGCAATTGTTTCATTCACTTCTGCACCCCACCCACATTTCTCTAGTCAGCCAAACTGCAGCGATCAGATTTGCATTCTCATGATTTCCTGATAAGCTTCAATCGCTTTGTTCCGAACCTGTACGGCAAGCTCTAATCCGAGAGAAGCTTTTTCAGAAGCGATCAATAATTGATGCACATCCTGCAAGTCGCCCGTAGCAAAACGTTCGGTCAGCTGTTGAACAGTCGTTTGCTGATCGTTTAATTTAGTGATGGCTTGATTCAGAAAGTCTCCGAATTGCTTGGAAACATCCGTTCCCGCTCCGCTTCCGGAAGCGTTCACCTTCGTTCCAATATTTGCTGTTTTCAAGGAAGGTATTGAAGTTATATCAATCACCTATAGGCCCCCTTTCAATCATTACCTGCCGATTTCCAGCGCCTTGTTCATCATCGCTTTAGTTGCATTGAGGGTCGTGACATTCGCCTCGTACGCCCTAGTGGCATCCATCATATCCACCATTTCTTTCAAGGTATCCACATTGGGCAGCAATACATACCCCTCAGCATCCGCATCCGGATGGTTGGGATTATAGACCCGTTTAAATGACGTTTGATCTTCCATAATCCGCGTTACTTTTACACCTTCACCAATCTGTGCGCCCATTGCCCTATTCAAAGCACCTTGGAAGGAGGACGGCTTATAAGGCTCCATCACGACAATCTTCCTCGCATAAGGAATCCATTTTCCATTTACCAGCTTGCCGCGGGTTGAATTCGCATTGGCAATATTCGAAGAGATTACATCCATGCGCAGTCTTTGGGCCGTCAGTGCTGAGGCGCTGATGTCAAAACCGTTCGCCAATCGCATCAATTATCACCTTCCTTGGGAAATTGCAATACGAAGCTGCTTCAGTTCATGATTCGTTTGCTGAATCAATACATTGTAGCTCAGCTGATTTTTGGCCATGGATGCCATCTCCGCATCGATATCCACATTATTGTTATTGTTGTTCATTGCGGAATGCTCATCAGTTACCACCGCAGGCTGAACAATCTCGGATGGAGCACTGCTGCCAATTTGAATATGCCGGGGATCTGTGCGATATCCGGAAAAGGTCATGGAGGATTGCTGCAATTCTTTTTTCAGCAGGTCCTCAAACTGGACATCGGATCTTTTGAATTGCGGTGTATCGACATTGGCGATATTGTTTGAAATCACTTTCTGCCTCAGTGCGGCTGCATCCAGCGAGCGCTCCAGCACGTTGAAGGTCAAGTTTTCGAACAATGACATTCGTCACTCCTACTTTCATCACTTATTTCCTAAACTTTCTATTCAACAAGGACGTTCGAATTTCCTCCTTGATTCGACAAAAATCTTACAAATCAACTGCAAGTTCGTGTTAAATCATGATGAAATTTGATAATTTATCCACTATCCTATGATCAAATAGCCGACATCAAATTACAATAAGAAAAAAGCACTATCTTGAAGGCATGAGAAGGCTAGGAAAAATATGAAAAAAGCCCTATCCCGAAATCAAGACAGGGCTTGTAACAAACGAAAGCATTGGAATTTAGACATCGCGATGAAATAACTCAACGCGAGCCCTTAAACTTTGACTTTCTCGAGTTCTTCCATGAGCTGGGGAATCAAGATCCTGATATACGTTCCCTTCATGCCCAATGACCGGGTTTCGATAACGCCCGCGCTTTCCAGCTTTCGAAGGGCATTGACGATTACGGAACGCGTGATTCCCACACGATCGGCAATTTTGCTGGCAACCAAAAGACCTTCCTTGCCTTTCAGTTCTTCAAAAATATGCTCAACGGCCTCCAGTTCGCTGAACGAAAGAGACCCGACCGCAACGGATACGACAGCCTTACTTCTGGCCTCTTCCTCGATTTCTTCTCCCCGCATCCGCAAAATTTCCACTCCGACGATTGTCGAACCGTACTCGGCAAGGATTAAGTCATCCTCGATGAATTCGCCTTCGGTTCTGGAGATGACCAACGTCCCCAACCTGTCTCCGCCGCCGACAATTGGGACGATAGTTACAAACGAATGCTCAAAAACCGGACTGATTTGTTCCACGAAAGCGTGATAAGGGCTGTCGCTTTCCCGATTGGAGCTCGTTTCCGAGATTTGCAGCAGAACTCGGTTGTGTTCCGCGGAAATGCGCCGACTGCTCATCAACATCTTTTGACCGGCGGAGACATCAAAGGGATTGGCCGTTGCATAGCCCAGAATTTTCCCTTTTCTGCTGATGACAAACACATTGGCGTTGATCGTCTTGCTTAGAACATCGGACATTTCCATGAAATTCAAGTGATGTCCCGCAGCTTTTTGCAGAAGTTTGTTCAAGGTTCTTGTTTTTGCTAATAGATTCATGTCCACTGCCTCCCGAAAATAGCGGCCGGTTCTATGACCAGCCTATTTTTTATGTGCAGCATCCACCGCCTTCCGGTTTAAGCCGGGGCTTTGTTTCTGCCGTGTGAACTATAGGATATATTGGCTTAAATCCCTGTTTTGGGATATATTTTCAAGCTTTTCCCTGACATATTCAGGCGTTATGATGAAGGCGTCCAAATTTAACTCAGGCGCTTCGAACGACAAATCCTCAAGCAGTTTTTCAAGAATCGTATGAAGCCGCCGCGCACCGATATTCTCCGTGTTCTGATTAACCTCCACCGCTATTTTGGCAATTTCTTTGATCGCTTCATCGGAAAATGTGACTTGGATTCCTTCTGTCTCCAAAAGCGCGGTATACTGCTTCGTCAAAGCGTTTTTGGGCTCCTTAAGGATGGAAATGAAATCTTCCATGGACAAATTGCTCAACTCTACCCGGATCGGAAAACGGCCCTGAAGTTCCGGAATCAAATCGGACGGTTTGGCAAGATGGAACGCCCCGGCTGCAATAAAAAGGACATGGTCGGTTTTCACGGCCCCATATTTGGACATGACCGTCGATCCTTCAACGATCGGCAGAATGTCACGCTGCACCCCTTCACGCGACACATCGGGTCCGGAGCCCTTGCCGGCGTTGGCAATTTTATCGATTTCATCAATAAAAATGATGCCGGTCTGTTCCGCCCGCTCGATCGATTCCTGAATGACCTCATCCATGTCGATCAAGCGCTGCGCTTCTTCTTGAATCAACACTTTTCTGGCGTCCTTCACCGCCAGCTTGCGCTTTTTCATCTTTTTGGGAAGAATATTGCCGAACAACTCCTGCATATTCATGCCGATTTGCTCGTTGCCCTGTCCCGAAAACATCTCGAACATCGACGGAGAGCTGTCTTCCACCTCAATCTCGACGACCTCGTTCTCAAGCTCCCCGTTGCGCAGTTTTTGAATGACCTTCGATCGTTTTTCTTGGACCTGCTGGTCCATTTCCTCCGTATCGTCGTTGTCCTGCGACTGGCCTCCAAACAGCATTTCCAGAGGATTTCGGTGATTTTTTTGCTTGGCCGCAGAAGGAACCATAAGCGACACTAATCTTTCGTTGGCGAGAGTCTCCGCGCGATCCTTGACTTTTTCGGTCTTTTCCGTTTTGACCATGCGGATGGCGGTCTCCACCAGATCCCTCACCATCGATTCCACATCTCTGCCGACATAACCGATCTCTGTAAACTTGGTCGCTTCGACCTTGACAAAAGGAGCGTTTACCAGTTTGGCAAGCCTTCTCGCGATTTCCGTCTTTCCGACACCGGTCGGACCGATCATCAGAATGTTTTTCGGGACAATTTCGTCGCGCATCGACTCTTCTAGCAGGCTGCGGCGGTAACGATTCCGCAAAGCCACGGCTACCGATTTTTTTGCATCCTGCTGGCCGACAATGTATTTGTCCAGCTCCTTGACGATTTGTCTCGGGGTCAGCGCTTCTTGTCTCAAGTTTGATCCTCCTTTATGTTGATTCCAATCCATTAATCAAGTTCCTCAACGATAATCTGGTTGTTGGTGTATACGCAAATTTCCGAGGCGATCTCCAAAGCGGCCCGGGCAATCTCTTTCGCATCCATTTGAGCGGCGTGTCTTTTCAGCGCCCTTCCAGCCGCCAAGGCGAAACTCCCTCCGGAACCGATCGCCAGAATGCCGTCGTCAGGCTCAATGATTTCACCGTTTCCGGAAACCAGCAGCAAACCTTGCTGATCCATAACAATCATCATCGCTTCCAATTTGCGCAGCACCCTGTCCTGACGCCAATCTTTCGCCAGTTCGACCGCAGCCCGCTGAAGATTTCCGTGATGCTCCTCAAGCTTTCCTTCAAACTTCTCAAACAGCGTAATGGCATCGGCGACAGAGCCGGCAAATCCGGCAATCACCCTGCCCCTGTACAGCCTTCTCACTTTTTTGGCCTGATGTTTCATGACCATACTGTTCCCGAAAGTGACCTGTCCGTCCCCGGCAATTGCCCCTTTTCCATTATGACGGATGGCGAAAATCGTTGTAGCGTGAAACGAGTAGCTCAAGTCGGAATCCTTCCTTTCTCCATGTCATGCTCTGGGATGCGCCCGGTTATAAATGGATTGAAGATGGTCTTTGGTCACATGGGTATAGATCTGTGTCGTGGAAATGTTGGCATGGCCGAGCAATTCCTGAACGGAACGCAAATCGGCGCCCGCTTCCAGCATATGGGTTGCAAATGTGTGCCTTATCGTATGCGGGCTGATTTTCTTGATTCCAGCCAGTTGGTCAATATATTTATCCAGCACCCGCCTGACGCTGCGATCGGACAATCGGCCTCCCCGATAATTCAGGAATAATGCTTTTTCGTCACTGCGCTTAGCCAGTTCCGGTCTTCCCCGCAATAAATAGTCCCGGATGGCCGATACCGCGTAATCACCCAAAGGGACATACCTTTCTTTGGCGCCTTTTCCGAATACCAAGGCAATGCCCCGCTCCAAATCGACCGATTGGAGATTGAGGTTGACCAGCTCACCAACCCGCATGCCGCCAGCGTACAAGGTTTCAAGCATGGCCGCGTCCCTCAAGCCGATCGGTATGGTGACGTCAGGAGTGAGAAGAAGAGAACGCATTTCTTCAATATATAGAAACTTCGGCAGTTTTTTTTCCAGCTTGGGCGTGCGGATGAAGCTGAAGGGACTGGCTTCAATATCCGCTTCCCGAAGCAGAAACAAGTACAAGGAGCGCAATACCGACAATTTTCTTGCGACACTGCGCTTGGCGTACTCCTTTGCGTGAAGTTCAGCCAGAAAGGTCCGTACGAGCACATGGGAAACGGCAGCAAAATCCGTGATATCCCGCCGCCTCAAAAAGTCTACGAATTGCCTGAGATCATGGTCGTAGTTATTCAATGTATGATTTGAGGCGTTCTTCTCGGCTTGAAGATGCCGGAGAAAACGTTCCACCTGCATTTCCAACACGCGTTTTCGCCACCCTCGTCGATCTTTGCCGATTTCTAGAACAATCTTATCGTATCATAGTACAGGTTTTATTTACAAGTTTCAATTGTGAAATTCTTTTGAAAATTCTGAATAGATTCCAATGCCCGCTGCGCAATACGTTCATTTTTCAATTTTTTATTGCGAATTTTCGTTTCAAGCGGCGGGAACAATCCGAAATTGGCGTTCATCGGCTGAAAGTTTGCGGGATCTGCCGTTGTAATATAATACGCCATGCTGCCGATCGCCGTTTCATTAGGGAATACGACGCATGATTCTCCCATCGCCAATCTGGCGGCATTGAAGCCTGCAATCAAGCCTGCAGCAGCTGATTCCACATACCCTTCTACTCCTGTCATCTGCCCGGCAAAAAACAGATTGCTTCTTTTTTTGGATTGGTAGGTCGGCTCCAACAGCTTCGGAGAGTTGATGAACGTATTGCGGTGCATCACCCCGTAACGGACAAACTCCGCCCCCTCCAAGCCCGGAATCAAGGAAAAAACCCGCTTTTGTTCGCCCCACTTCAAATGGGTTTGAAATCCGACCAGGTTATACAGGGTGCCTGCGGCATTATCCTGTCTCAACTGAACGACGGCAAAAGGAATTTTGCCCGTTCTCGGATCAATCAGTCCCACGGGCTTCATCGGACCAAACAGCACGGTTTGTTTGCCGCGTTTGGCCATCACTTCAATCGGCATGCAGCCCTCAAAGTAAATTTCTTTTTCAAAATCCTTGACAGGCACGGTTTCAGCGCTGACCAACGCCTCGTAAAATGCATCGAACTCTTCTTCAGTCATCGGGCAATTAATATAGGATGCCTCTCCTTTATCATATCTCGAGGCCAGATAAACCTTGCTCATATCAATTGAATCCTTCTCTACAATCGGGGCCGCCGCGTCAAAAAAATACAAATACTCTTCGCCGATCCACTCCTGAAGATGCTCGGACAATGCGGGCGAAGTCAGCGGTCCGGTCGCCACGACCGCAATCCCGTCGGGTATGCGGGTTACCTCTTCATTCCTCACCTCAATCAACGGGTGATTACGCAGCGCTTCGGTCACATCCGAGGAGAACGACTCCCGGTCCACGGCCAGCGCCCCGCCGGCAGGAACGGCATTGCGGTCTGCGCTTTGCATGATCAGCGAATTCAACTGCCGCATCTCTTCCTTGAGCACCCCGACCGCATTGGTCAGTCCGTTGGCGCGCAGCGAATTGCTGCATACCAATTCGGCAAATCGTTCGGTATGATGGGCAGGCGTTTTACGCAACGGCCGCATCTCATACAATACGACGGAAACTCCCCTGCTGGCAATCTGCCACGCCGCCTCGCTGCCCGCCAGCCCCGCGCCGATGACAGTCACTTTTTGCGTTTCAGTCACTGGTAAACCTCCATCTATCTTGAAAATTCGCTTCCGCCAAAATAACAATTCAATGCGAATTCTTCGAGGACGCGTCGCGTGCCGTTTTCATCATCCGCTGGTGCCATGGAAATGGCATGGGACGTCTCTGTTTCTCTATGCTTGCGCTTCTTCTTGAACGTCTTCTTTGTAATCGCATTTGGTGCACTGGATTTGCTCGTTGTTCCTGCTCTTTTTCACCACCATCAGAGATCCGCAGTTCGGGCACGGCTTACCCGACGGTTTGTCCCAGGAGACAAAATCGCATGTCGGATACTGGTCGCAGCCGTAAAAGATCCGTCCTTTTTTGCTGCGCCGTTCCACGATTTTTCCATTTCCGCATTGCGGGCATGTTACTCCGATATCCTTCACAATCGGTTTCGTATTTCGGCATTCGGGAAACCCGGAGCAAGCAAGGAATTTGCCGAATCGGCCCATTTTATAAACCATCGGACTTCCGCATTTTTCACAGACTTCATCGGAAACCTCGTCTTGAATTTCAATTTCCTTCATTTCCTCTTCGGCGACGGTCAGCCGTTTTTCAAAGGTTTGATAGAAGGAATCCAAGACCTGCACCCAATTTTCCCGCCCTTCTTCCACTTGGTCCAATTCATCCTCCATGCGAGCCGTAAATTCCACATTGATGATTTCCGGGAAAAATTCCTCCATCAATTGAATGACCAATTCTCCCAGCTCCGTCGGGAAAAATTTCTTTTCCTCCATAGCCACGTAACCGCGCTTTTGAATGGTTTCCAAGGTGGGGGCATAGGTGCTCGGTCTGCCGATCCCCAATTCCTCTAAAACCTTGACCAGCCTAGCTTCGGTATACCTTGGCGGCGGTTGGGTGAAGTGCTGCTTCGGATCGATTCCGAGGTTCTCCAGCCGGTCTCCGGTCTTAAGCGGCGGAAGCAGTTTGTCTTCTTCCACGGTATCATCGTCATTCCCTTCTACATACAGCTTCATGAAGCCGGGAAATTTTACGGTGGAGCCGTTCGCTTTGAATGTGACGCTGCCGGCCTGGATATCGACCGCAACCGTATCCAAGACGGCTGAAGCCATCTGGCTGGCCAAGAAACGTTCCCAAATCAGTTTGTACAGGCGATATTGGTCGCGGCTCAAATGCGGCTTGACTTGTTCCGGTTCGAGCGCCGCCGAAGTCGGCCGGATGGCTTCATGCGCATCCTGCGCGTTTGCCCCTTTTTTCAAATAATTGCGGGGGGTTGCCGGGATGTATTTTTCGCCGTATTTGTCAATAATGAAGTTTCGGGCCTCTTCTTGCGCAACCGGAGAAATCCGCGTGGAATCCGTACGCATATAAGTGATCAGCCCCAGAGTTCCTTGCTTGCCCAAATCGACGCCTTCATAAAGCTGCTGTGCGACGGACATTGTTTTGTGGGCGCGGAAATTCAACTTTCTCGCCGCTTCCTGCTGCAGCGAGCTTGTAATGAACGGAGGCGACGGATTTCTGAGACGCTCGCGCTCTTTTACCTCCCCCACCGTATAAGCCGCGTTGCCGATTAGAGCAAGAATTTCTTTGACCTCCCGCTCATTATGGAGATCCTTCTTTTCGCCACCGATTCCGTAAAATTTCGCTTCAAATCCGGAGCCGCCGGAGGATAATTTGGCTGTGATGGTCCAATATTCTTCGGGAATGAATTTTTTGATTTCATTTTCCCTGTCGTAGATGAGTTTGACCGCTACCGACTGCACCCTGCCCGCGGACAAGCCCTTTTTTACTTTTTTCCACAGCAGGGGACTGATTTTATAACCCACCAGCCGGTCCAAAATCCTTCTCGCCTGCTGCGCGTTGACCAGATCCATATTGATTTGGCGGGGCGATTTGAATGCATCCCTGACCGCCTGCTTGGTAATTTCGTTAAACACGACCCGGCAGGGCTGGTCCTGCTCCACTTCCAAATAATGTGCCAGATGCCATGCGATGGCTTCTCCTTCGCGATCAGGGTCAGCGGCCAGATAAATGTTCTTCACTTTTTTGCTGGCATCCTTAAGTTCCTTAAGAATCGAGCCCTTGCCCCGAATCGTGATATACTTCGGTTCAAAATTCCTTTCGACCTCAACGCCGATTTGGCTTTTCGGAAGATCGCGGATGTGACCCATGGAAGCTTTAACTATGAATTTATTTCCCAAGTACTTGCTGATCGTTTTTGCTTTAGCCGGTGACTCGACAATGACTAATGAATCCGCCACAGGTTCGTCCCCTCCTCATGATCATCATAATATCACATACATTGAACCCGGCAATTGTTCAATCTCTTTTTTCATTAGTAAAGATAACAGAACTGAATGCAAATGTCCAAACTGGAAATGACTTCTTTCCAATAAATCGTCAAAAGAGATCGGTTCTTCCCTCATCAAACCGAGAATCAGACGCTCTTCTTCAGTCCGCATGGAAGTATTCCGATAGCCCGTTGCCGCAGCGGAATTCGCAGCCGGCAACACTCCATATTCCTCCAAAATGTCCTCAGCGCCGGTTACCAGCTTGGCTCCCTGCTTGATGAGAGACAGGGCGCCCAAGCTTTTGGGCGAAGTAATCGGACCGGGAACGGCAAATACCTCCCTCGATTCCTCCAAGGCCTGGTCCGCCGTAATCAGCGAACCGCTTTTCAATGCGGCTTCGACCACTACAGTCCCCAGACTGATTCCGGCAATAATCCGGTTGCGAAGCGGAAACAATCCGGGATGAGGCGAAGTTCCAAGCGGAAATTCGGATAAAATCAATCCTTTCTCGGCAATTTCCCGATACAGGCTCTTGTTTTCGGGCGGATAAACGATGTCCGGTCCCGTCCCCAGCACGGCAATCGTCGAGCCTTTGCCCTGCAGTGCGCCGAGATGAGCGCTGCTGTCGATGCCTCTTGCCAATCCGCTGACCACCGTCAAGCCGGCATCCGACAATTCCCTGGAAAGCCGTTCCGCGGCTTTCTTTCCATACGTAGTTGGCGTTCTCGTACCGACGACGGCGATCGCTGAAGCTTGGAGAAGGCGGTCATTCCCCCGATAATACAGCACCCATGGAGGCTTTGCGGTTTGCTTCAGCAGAGCGGGATAGGCCTCATCCAATACGGTGACAAATCGGATGCCTGCCTCCGCATATTTGTTCAAACGGGAAGCTACGAAATCCATGTGGAAATTATCTTTTAATGCTTTTAATTTATCCGGCTGCAAACCGGAGAGTTCCTGCTGATTCCAGCCGCGCTGCAGCAAATTCGTCAAATCGGGCACACGATGCAGCAGTTTCTGTATGCTTCGCCAGCCAAAACCGGGCAATTCATGAAGACCGAATAATATGGATCTTGCATCCATTTTCATTTTCCCCTTCTCTCTAAAAATATAATATATGCCGCCGCCGTTTCAAACAAAAAACCTCCCATACCCTTATAGGGGTAATGGAAGGTTGCTTACCTATTCCGCGGGATTCAATTAATTTGGGGCATTGGCGTCAGTTATTTGCGGGTGATGCACTTCTCCAGCAAACCCTTTTCCTCCAGCACACCTGCCAAGGTTGCTCCCATATCCGAAGGAGTCGGAGCGACCCGGATGCCGCAGGATTCCATAACACTGATTTTTTCCGCTGCCGTACCCTTGCCGCCGGAAATGATCGCTCCGGCATGACCCATCCTTTTGCCTGGAGGAGCCGTCTTTCCCCCGATGAAGCCGACAACCGGCTTCTTCATGTTGGCTTTGATCCATTCGGCCGCTTCTTCCTCCGCCGTACCGCCGATTTCACCGATCATGATCACCGCGTAGGTGTCCGGATCTTCGTTAAACATTTTCAGAACATCAATGAATTCGGTTCCTTTAACGGGATCTCCGCCGATCCCGACAGCCGTCGATTGGCCGATGCCTCTCGTCGTCAATTGATGAACGGCTTCATAGGTCAGCGTTCCGCTCCGGGAGACGACGCCGACATGTCCGGGCAAATGGATGTAGCCGGGCATAATTCCGATTTTGCACTCGCCCGGAGTAATGACACCAGGACAGTTCGGACCGATCAATCTCGTTCTTTTGCCTTCCATGAAGCGTTTGACCTTGACCATATCAAGAACGGGAATGCCCTCGGTAATGGCGATGACCAGATCCAGATCCGCGTCCACCGCCTCCATGATCGCATCCGCGGCAAATGGCGGGGCTACGTAGATGACGGAGGCATTGGCTCCCGTTTGTTCTTTCGCTTCCAATACGGAATTAAAGACCGGAACCTTCACCGTCTGTCCGTTCTCCAGGGCGATATCGAGATTCATGCCACCTTTGCCCGGAGTCACGCCGCCGACCATCTGCGTCCCGTAATCCAAAGCTCCTTTGGCATGGAACAGCCCGGTAGAGCCGGTAATTCCCTGCGTGATCACTTTCGTGTTTTTATTCACCAGAATGCTCATTTTACTTTCCTCCTCCAAAGTGCACTATTATACCAATGCCACGATTTTTTGCGCCCCGTCTGCCATGGAGTCGGCAGCGACGATATTCAATCCGGATTCATTAAGGATCTTCTTGCCGAGATCGACATTGGTTCCTTCGAGCCGGACCACCAAAGGACGGGTAAGACCGACCTGCTTCGCAGCTTCCACCACGCCGCTGGCGATCACGTCGCATCGCATAATGCCGCCGAATATATTGACAAAAATGCCTTTTACATTCTCATCGGACAGGATGATTTTGAACGCCTCGGTAACTTTTTCCGCCGTCGCTCCGCCGCCCACATCCAGAAAGTTGGCGGGCTCGCCGCCGTAATGCTTGATGATATCCATGGTTGCCATGGCCAATCCGGCCCCGTTCACCATGCAGCCGATGTTTCCGTTCAAGGCGATATAGCTGAGATCGTATTTGGAGGCTTGAATTTCCTTCTCATCCTCTTCATCGAGATCGCGCAGCTCTAAAATATCCTTATGACGGAACAACGCGTTGGAATCGAAATTCAGCTTCGCATCCAATGCCATGACGTCTCCGTCGCCGGTGACGACAAGCGGGTTGATTTCGGCAATGGAGCAGTCTTTATCTACAAAAGCGGTATAAAGAGCCGTCATGAATTTCACGGCCTTATTGACCAGCTCGTTTGGAATGTTGATGGCATACGCAAGTCTGCGCGCTTGGAATTGCAGCAGGCCTACGGCAGGGTCAATCACTTCTTTGAAAATTTTTTCCGGCGTGCGGGCGGCGACTTCCTCGATTTCGGTTCCGCCTTCCTCCGACGCCATCATGACGACACGGCCGGTCGCACGGTCAACGACCACTCCGACATAATACTCCTTCTTGATGTTGCACCCCTGTTCAATCAGCAAGCGCTTGACTTCCTTGCCTTCCGGACCGGTTTGATGCGTGACCAGCACTTTCCCGAGCAGGTTTTCGGCGTATGTACGAACTTCGTCCAGATTTTTGGCAACTTTCACGCCCCCGGCTTTACCCCTTCCGCCCGCATGAATTTGCGCTTTCACGACGACAATCGACGTCCCTAAGGCCTTGGCTCCTTCAACGGCTTCGTCGACGGTAAACGCGACTTTCCCGTCAGGAACCTTAACCCCATACTGCTTCAAGACTTCTTTCGCTTGATATTCATGGATATTCATTCTCTGATCCTCCTATCGTTGATCTAGGGCATCGCGATGCCTTGCAAGGCAAAAAAATAAGAAATTATAAGTATCTTGAAAATTCACTTCAGTTAAAGGTAAATTCAATGTGAATACTTCAAGGACGCATCAACATGCCATCTCACACCTGTGGGTGTCATGAAATGGCGCAGGACGTCAACTCATAAAATCTTGTGAATATGTGAACAGAAAAGCTGGGGCAAGCTGTTCTGTATCGCACACGCTTCCTGAATTCCCTTTCAAAACTTCGACTTGCGGGGTTGAATTCCTGCTAAAAATGATCCGCGAAGCCGTGAAATTACACACAAACCTTACCCATTGTATCACGTTTTTTCGACAATTTCCTTCCTATAGATTTCAATTTCCCATATTTTCAACAGATTTTAGACGGAACAAAGCAGAATATCGCCGTTTTTTTTAATTTCTCTGGAAATAACTCCGGATTAGCCCTGTTTTCGCGTCAGGCAAAAGAAAACGCAGATCTCCCGCAGAAAGATTGCGCTTCCTTTCGCTCAGACGATTTCAGTTCCTGCTGATACCGTGAAACGGCAGAGAAAGTCTGCTTAGGGCTCGCGATGAAATTAGTTCCGCTTTTGGCGGCAAAGGTTCAAGCGGTTTAATTGATCTTTGCCTTTTCGAAATTATTTCATCGCGATGCCTTATTTATACGTAAGCAGACTGCACGGTAGAATCCCGCCTTGGTTCCCTTTCCGCTTGTTTGACGAATCTCATCTCGTTTCCGACAAAACCGCAAACCTGGCATTGGATGTTGGGTTCGCTTTCCTGCACTTGCTGCGGCTCATCCGTTTCCATTACGGCTCCGCTGATCGCATCCTTGACGATCCGCTGCGAATAACTGGATACCACACTGAATTTGACCCGATTGGAACGGCAGTTGGGGCAAAAATAAGGTTTTTCCTGCATGCTTTCATCACCTCAATTGTTAGAGTATCCAGATTTAGATGATTTTACTAAACGCGATTTTCGAATTTTTATTTTGAAGGTCTATTGAAAAACGATGCGGACTTGGTTTAGAATATTTTCGTACAGAGCAAGAACCATCCTGCAGACCTATAACGACCTATCTTGAAAATTCACTTCGACTAAAAAACAATTCAATGTGAATTCTTCAAGGACGCATCGCTCGCCATTTTCATCACTCGCCGGTGCCATGGAAATGGCACTGATAATAAGGAAGCACCTTTTATCGATGACCCAAAATCATGGAGAAAGGTGTTTTTTTATATGTACGGAAAAGTAATCAGTTCCTGCGTAAACGGGATGAACGGCAGACTGGTTGAAGTTGAAATCGATCTTAGCAACGGTCTGCCGCAGATGAATATCGTCGGTCTGCCTGACAACTCCATCCGTGAATCGACCGATCGTGTCCGCTCCGCCATCAAAAACTGCAATTTCTCGTTTCCGATGGAAAGAATCACGGTCAATCTCGCTCCGGCCGATTTGCGGAAGGAAGGCTCCGCTTTCGATCTTGCGATCGCCGTCGGCATTCTTCAAACAAGCGGTCAAATTCATTTGGACGATCTGGAACGGACGCTATTCATCGGGGAGCTTTCCCTCGACGGCGGCCTCCGGCCGATTCCCGGCGTACTGCCGATGGTTCACGGCGCCCGTAATGAGGGGTTAGTCAAGGTGATGCTCCCCGTGCAGAATGCGGAAGAGGCCGCTCTTGTGGAAGGCATTGAAGTGATTCCAGTTTCGCATTTGCAGGATCTGAGCTCCGGGAAACTGAACGACCCGCCGACTAAATTATTTAATGAGGCTAATCATTTGCTTCATAAAACAAAAAAAGCCGAGAAGGGAATTCCGGCGATCCAGGAAGAGGATTTCAACGATGTGCTGGGGCAATACCAAGCGAAACGGGCTTTGATGATCGCCGCTGCCGGCATGCACAACATCATGTTGATCGGCCCTCCCGGCTCCGGGAAAACGATGCTGATCCGCAGGCTCCCGTCCATTCTACCGCCGCTTGACGATGACGAAGCGATGGATGTAACGAAAATTTACAGCATCGCCGGCAAATTGACCGATCGCTCAACCTTCATCCGAAACAGGCCATTTCGCGCACCGCACCATACGATCAGCCAAGCGGGACTGATCGGCGGTGGAAGTCCTCCGCTGCCGGGAGAAGTCAGTCTTGCTCATAAAGGTGTCTTGTTCCTGGATGAGCTTCCTGAATTTGCGCGCTCCGTCCTGGAGGTATTGAGACAGCCGCTTGAAGATCGCCGTGTTGCCATTTCCAGAGCACGGGGCATGTTTGTGTTTCCGACGGATTTCATGCTGGCGGCTACTATGAATCCTTGTCCGTGCGGATACTACGGCTCGGAGAGCGAAACCACACCTTGTACCTGCAGTCCGCACAAGATCAGCGCATATCGGGCCAAGATTTCCGGCCCCCTGCTGGATCGGATTGATTTGCATGTGGACGTGCCGCGCGTCGACTACAGGGAGCTCTCCCGACAGCCAATTTCAAGTAGAACAACATCCGAAATCCCGGCATTGGGATCGTCTCAAATCAGGCAGCAAATCCTTGCGGCCAGAGAGGTTCAATACTGGAGGTACGCCGGGGAAGCCATACATACAAACGGGGGACTTAACGGCAAATTGCTGAGAAAGCACTGCCGGTTGAAACCGGATGCCGAGCAACTACTGTTCCAATCGTTCCAAGCGCTGGGGATGAGCGTTCGCGCGCATGACCGAATTTTGAAAATCGCCCGAACCATCGCCGATCTGGAAGGCAGCGAACAAATTGATGACCGGCATCTGGCCGAAGCGATCCAATACCGCAATCTAGATCGCAAATATACGATGAGCTGATCCGATTTTGTAAAGCCAAGCCAAAGCCAAACAAGGGCTGCCGGGAAACCTGACAGCCCTTGAAACATGGCGTATGCAATTCTATTATTAGAACGGGAATTGTCTGTATTTGGTTTGTACCGAAACCCATTTGGTTTGCGTGAATTCTTCCACAATCCAGGGGTTTCCAAACCGTCCCAAACCGCTCGCCTTGCATCCTCCGAACGGGATGATCGGGCTGTCGTTAACCGTTTGGTCATTGATATGCGTCATTCCGCTTTCAATTTCCAAACCCAGCTTTTCGCCTTTTTCCAGATCGGTCGTAAAGATGGAAGAGCTTAAGCCGTATTCGGTATCGTTTGCAATCGCGATCGCTTCTTCATCGGTTTCAGCCTTGATAATCGTGGCGATCGGCGCGAACAGCTCCGTTTGGGCAATTTTCATGGAGTTTTTGACATTCGTAAATACGGTAGGCGTAACAATATTTCCGATGCGCGTGCCTTCCAATACTGCCGTTGCGCCTTCGCGCTTGGCTTCTTGGATATTATTGAGAGCCTTTTCAATCTGGCGTTCATTGACCAACGGACCAATGACCGTTTTCGGATCTCTCGGATCGCCGTAAGGAAGGGCTTTCGCTTTCTCGACAAACTTCTGGACGAATTCATCGTGTTTGTCTTTATGCACAATAATCCGGTTGACAATCATGCAAATTTGTCCCTGGTGAATGAACTTGCCGAAAATCGCGGCGTTCACGGCCTGATCCACATCTGCATCGGACAGTACGATAAACGGGCTGTTTCCACCCAGTTCAAGCGCCACACGCTTCAGGTTCTCGCCGGCAATCTTGCCGATATGTCTGCCTACTGCGGAAGAACCGGTGAAGCTGATCAAGCTGCTGATCGGATTCGTCAGCATGCCGTCGCCGATTTCCGTCAAATCGGTCAGGATCAAATTCAGCACTCCTTTGGGGAGGCCTGCATACTCAAACGCTTTGGTAATGATCGAACCGCCGGACAACCCAACCTGAATATCAGGCTTGTGAACGACGCTGTTGCCCAATGCGATGGCCGGGGCAATCGTTCTCATTGATAGGTTCATCGGGAAGTTAAACGGAGAAATGGAAGCGATTACGCCAAGCGGCAAACGATGAACATGATTCACCTTGCCGTCGATGTGATCGGGCACTTCCCTGATTTTGTATATTTCATCCGCATAATTGATCGCTTCCTCCAAAAATTCCATTGTCAAATGATGCTCGACATTGCCTTTTAAGACAGTCCCCCCGGTTTCACGGACAAGGATATCGACAATCTCGTCATGATTCTCCTTCAAATACTCGGCCGCCTTGCGAAGAACTTCCCTTCTTTCTTCCACTGTGGATTTCGCCCACTGTTTTTGCGCTTGCTTGGCAACTTCAAAAGCTTCGTTAAGCTGAGCCAATGTTGCCAAACGCACGGTTGTTACGACTGAACGATCGTAGGGATTCAAAATATCATAAGTGCGGTCGCTTAATCCCTCGGTCCATTCACCATTGATAAAGCTCTTATTCAATTCTTCAAAGCGTGCCATTAACCGAACTCCTCTCCAAATGTGTGATTTATCGATTCATTCTGGGAAAATAAGAATGCTCCCTATTTACTAGTTTATGAAAAGATTGATGCGCTTACAAGAAGAATTATTACAAAGTTTGAGAAAGTCTCACAAAAAACCATCATCGCTCGAGAGGCCGTTAGAGGGGCGATACTTGCCCGCTCGTTCTAGAATGCGTTCTCGATGTGCCGCAGCTCCAGCAAGCGTCCGTCTGCTGACAGCTGAACCGCAATCACGTCAAAACGGATCCTTCGTTCAAGCTCTCCCTCTTGATGCAGATATATCCGGGCGGTTTGTCTGACTTGATGCTGCTTGCGGGCGCGGACCGATTCCAGCGGAGTACCGTACAAGCCTTTCGTGCTTCGGGTGCGGACTTCGACAAAGATCACAATTCCGTTTTTTTCGGCAACGATGTCGATCTCGCCGCTTTTGCACCGCCAATTGGTTTGGCGAATCGTGTAGCCGTTTTCCCGCAAATACCCGGCAGCTTTACGCTCCCCGTCGGCGCCCACCAGCTTTCTCCGATCCACATGCCCGTTATCCATTTATGCCTCCGTACGTCTGACTCTTTGGTCCATCCGATAGACGAAGCTGAGAACCTCGGCAACCAGTTGATACAATTCCGGAGGAATTTGCTGGTCGATGTCGAGTTTGGACAGCACTTCCACCAAAGAAGCGTTTTCCTGCACGGGAACGCCGGATGCTTGGGCCCGCTCAATGATTTTTTGGGCAACGAGTCCCTTGCCTTTAGCCGTAACAATCGGAGCTTCCTGCTGTTCCTGAACATAACGGAGCGCGACTGCTTTGCTTATCTCTTTGCCGCCGTTTTTCCACGATGCAGCCTGATAAGGCCTTTTGCTTTCCTTCATATCCGGAAATCCACTCCTTTGTACGGTTTGGCACGAAACTCCGCCGGATCCCCTGCCGGCTTTGGGATTGAGGCGTCGGCCGCCTGCTCCCCGCCTGCGTCAACATTGGGTAAGGGAAGACATTTCATCGAAAGAAACTGAAACCCGGCTTGATCCAGCACACCAGCAAGCTCCCGGCGGTAAATCTCCGTCATTTCGCCGATTTCCGGATGATCGTTCAACATGCGAAGGCTCACCGTACGGTCCACGACCTGCACATCCACAAGCGTTCTTCCAAGGTATTTCATCTGCAGATCGAACAAGATGCGGCAGTTATGCGCATCGAGCTGACCGCGCTTGCCTTTTCGCGATTGAATATGCACCGCCGCGGTCTGCTCCCCGTCGGGATTCAGAATGGGCAAATACAGCGCGACATGGGAAATCAGCGGGCCTTTATCCGGCAGCATCAGCAGCTGCTGCCCGGTAATCTGGTGAAGAAGCTGCTGCGCGCCTTTCTTCAAATCCGCAGGCAGACCCTGCCCCTGAAGCAAGGACAGCAGGTGAGCCTTCAATGTATCGGCTGTCCTGTCCGGGCTTTGAAGCGACCTCAAAGCCTGTCCATCCTGAACAAGTGTCCTTTGCGGTTCATCCGTCTCAGCCTGTTCGGGCTGCCGCTCATGCTTCTCCAGAACAGCCAAGGCATCGCGTTCGTGCTGGACTCCCAACGCCTTCAAGAGGTCTGAAATCCAGCGGGAGTCCTCCCGCGCAGAGCCGCCAAAAGCAGAAGGAGGACTCGTGCTTGTGCCTGAGCCAGGAGTTTGTTCCGTCAGATCCGCAGCACTATGCAAGGAAACGGAAATCTGCGGTTCCCCGGATCGTTCCCGGGGTGGGATATGGGGCCCGGTGCCGCCGGCGTTGTCCATGCGGGATTTGTGCAAATCCGCCGCGTCGGAAGCTGCGGATAAAGGGCTGGCGGCCGCTGCTTGCCCTGAGCGGGTCTGAAAATTAGCCTCAGCGGCCGTACCGGTCTGTTTTTTTTCGGAGAGCGGCGATGCGGTTTGATCGGTTTCGTCATCCGCTGCAGAAGCTGCATAACCCTCCGGAGACGAAACAGGCCCGAAACGGGTCGGGGCTCCCCCCTTATCGGAAGACCCGGACAAACGCCGAAGCGTTTCCAGCAGCTGTTCCAAAGCAGGCTTCGCCGCTAAAAAGGAGGCGAAGCCGCTGCTCTCAGCGGCCTGTAATGGGGGTTGCGCCGAAGCGGCCGATGCCTGATCCGCAGCGGACGATTCTAGCGCCGAAACGGCCTGCAGACGTGAAGCCGAAGCGGCGACCTCCGTGAGCAATTGATGCAGCGGTTTGCCGTAAACGGTTTGGTGCAGCGGCAGAACAATATCCCCGACAATCGGCAGTCCCTTGTGAAAAGCCGTAATTCCGGATTGCATCCATTCCTCCAAGGGCAATGACGGGGGCTTGGCGGCAGCCAGCTGTTGGAACGTTTGCAGGTTCTCCTTCGTCAGTGAAATTCCTGCCTGCTGCATCATCTGAAGAATCCGTCTGTTCTCGGGCGTATCCTTCGTTCCGAACAGCTTCAGCTGCTGGGCTGCGGGCAGATCCGCCATGTCCGCGGAATTCGGAAGCGGTTTGAGCAGGATTTGTCCCTGCCGGGATTCCGGCTGCACCTGCAGCAATGTCATCTGTCCCGGGAACAGAGGCGTTTCCAGCTTCGCTGTCACCCGTACCCCTCCGATATTCAGCAGAGCTTCCTGATCGGATAACAGCTTTAAAACGACGCCTTTGACGATTTCCCCAACCTTCAACTCCAGCTGCTTCGGTTCCGATAGCTGCATATCGCCGAGCAGCCCGCGAAGCAGCTGTCCGATATTCATCCAATACCCTCCATTACTCGAAAACTGCCATCATGCAGCAAGCCTATAACCATCATATCGGTTATTTTTCCCGGATATTGAAGCTGCCCGGGTGGCGTTCCGCAGCAACCGGTTAAAACAGCTCCTGCTGGATCGTCAGAATTTTTCCTAGAAAAGAAGTCCGATGAAGCGGACTGGCCCCGTATTCCAGCAGCCGCTTCCTATGTAAAGCCGTAGCATACCCTTTATGCAGCGCAAGACCGTATTCGGGATATTGCAAATCCCATTCGAGACACATTCGGTCTCTGGTCACTTTGGCCACAATGGATGCCGCGGCTATCGATTTGCTGAGCGCATCGCCGTGGATGATCGCCAGTTGCGGAATGTCCGATTCGATCTTCTCCGCGTCGATCAGTAAATAATCCGGGCTCGTCTCAAGCTGAGCCAACGCCTTTTTCATAGCCAATCTGGACGCCTGCTTGATATTGATTTTATCGATCGTAGGCGGGTCGACGCAGCCGATGCCGGTTGCTATCGCATTGTCCATAATAACCTGATAGAGCTGTTCCCGCTTCGTCTCACTGAGCTTCTTCGAATCGTTAACTTCCTGCAAATCAAGCCCCTGCGGAAGAATGACCGCCGCCGCGACAACATCGCCGAACAGGCAGCCTCTTCCAACCTCGTCAATTCCGGCAATCAGCGTATACCCTTTGCTCCACAGTTCCTTTTCGTATGTCAGCATACGGCTCTTGTTCCTGCTCCCCTTTGTCTTGTTTACCTTAATCTTACCATTATCTTTTTCTGACAAAAAGGATATAGGAATAAAAGACGCCTTCGAATTTCGCATAGTTGTCTTTTTTCAGGTCGAGCTGTCGGATCCATTTCATGGCGAAAGGCAGGACGACTATCAGAATTCCGAATACCAAGCATCCGCAAAATTTCCCGCCTCGTCGGATCGGCCAGCGCTTTGAAAAAATCTTCATATCGTCACCTCTTCAGTCATTCGATTCATCCGTCTGCACCGCTTGTTAATAATTATATATTTAGATAAACATCTAAATATAGTTCACTCTACCCTCTTCATTTTCGCAACTTATAAATACCCATCTTCCTAATCGCTAAAAATTAAACGGAGAGCCTCCAGCGTAAAGGAAGCCCTCCAGAATCGATCATTCGCGGCAATCCGCCGGATTCTCCAAACTGACAGGACCCATTTTCCCGGAACGGAGATCTCTTAGGATCACGCCTGACGCCTTCTCCAAATCGATATGTCCTCCGCTTCTCAGGCATCCCCTTTTTCGTCCGATTTGCTCCATCACTTTTACGATCTCCTGCGGATTTTGCAAATCGACCGGCGGCAGTTCCAGCTCAAAGCGTTCAGATAAACGTTCGGGATAAAGTTTAAGCATATATCGCGTCGCATAAAAGCCGACATCCTCGATGTTCAGAATTTCTTCTTTGATGGCTCCGGTCACGGCCAAGCGGTAGCCTACCTCCTGATCCTCGAACTTCGGCCAGAGAATTCCAGGTGTATCCAGCAGTTCCATTTCTTTGCCTACCTTAATCCACTGCTGCGCCTTCGTGATCCCCGGCTTGTCTCCGGTGGCGGCTGCGCTTTTTCCCGCCAAACGGTTGATCAGGGTCGATTTGCCGACATTCGGAATGCCGACGATCAGGGCGCGAAAAGCCCTTGGCGTGATTCCCTTGCGGATCTGCGCATCGATTTTATCCTTCAGCAGCGCTTTGCAGGAGGGAACAATTTCAGGCACATGATACCCGGAGGCGGAATCGATCGGCAGAGCGTTCAGGCCTTCTTTGCGAAAGTGCGCAACCCACCGCTCGGTCACCTGGGGATCAGCCAAATCGCATTTATTCATAACGACCAGCCGGGGTTTATCCTTCAGAATCTCGTGGATCATCGGATTTCGGCTGGACAGCGGAATCCTTGCGTCCAACAGCTCGATTACAATATCGATCAGTTTGAGCTTGTCCTGAATTTGTCTCCTGGCTCGGGTCATATGGCCCGGAAACCATTGAATCGTCATGGATTCACCTCATAGGAGTGTTTAATGAAATGAATTTGGTCGAACGGCCAAAATACGAAATCGGCGCGTCCGATCACCTTTGCGTAAGGCACGAACCCGACATCCCCGAAGCGGCTGTCTTTGCTGTTCGGCCGGTTGTCGCCCATGACGAACAGTTCGTTGTCAGGCACCTTCACCTGCTCCACTTTGCCGTTGACTTCTTTGAAGTTGCGAAGCGTATTGTAAAGCGTTCCATTTTTCTTTGCCGTTTCTATTTCGTTTTTGATGTAGGGCTCATCGATTTGCTGTCCATTTATAAAGACCTGGTCGCCAACCACCTTCACCGTTTCGCCGGGAAGCGCAATCACCCGCTTGATGTAATCCTTGCTCTCGGGAGCTACAAACACAATGACTTCCCCTCTTTGCGGCGGACGGAAATCATAAATAAGCTTATTGACAATCAAACGTTCGCCGCTAAAAAAATTGGGCTGCATGGAGGGCCCGTCGACGATAAACGGGGCAAAAATAAACCAACGGATAAGACCGACAAGAACTCCTGCGATGACAATGGCTTTGACCCATTCCATGACTTCTCTTTTGACTTGATTTTGATTGTGTTCCATCGCTTCATTACCTTTCTTTTTCCCTTGGATAGTTTCACACATTCTCGAATATTTTAACACATATTGGCGCAATCTCATAATTACCCGATGCGGGCGCAAAAAAAGAGCTTGCGCCGCAAGCTCTTTGGTTAGCCTTATTAACGAATTTCGGTAATTCTTGCCGCTTTTCCACGCAGACCGCGAAGATAATACAGCTTCGCACGGCGGACTTTCCCGCGGCGAGTCACTTCGATCTTATCGATTTTCGGCGAATGAAGCGGAAAGGTTCTTTCCACACCGACACCGTAAGAAATTTTTCTTACCGTGAACGTTTCGCTGATTCCGCCTCCGCGCCGCATAATAACCACACCCTCAAAAACCTGAATGCGCTCGCGGGTACCCTCGACAACTTTAACGTGTACTTTCAAAGTATCTCCGGGGCGAAAGCTCGGAATATCCTGCCGCAATTGTTCCTTCGTAATTTCCTGAATTAAGCTGCTCATATATGACTTCCTCCTTCCACACAGGTGTTCATAGCGCTCAAGGTTCGAAGACCGAACAGTCCATCATCACGCGCAGAGGACCACCAGATTCAACGCAACAAAAGCTATTTTACCACATGATGTTATGAAAAACAAGCAATTTTGATCCGCTATTGTTATTTCCAGCTGCACATGGAAAGTGCCTCCAAGTTCCGTTGTTTTGAGTTTCCGCCATGAACAACTGATCGATTGGATAAAACTCAAAGCCAAAGTCGTTATCCGGCATCTTCCCATGCTCGCATAGAAAACAAAACCTTCACCTGAACATTTCTGATGGAGAGACTAAGTGGCTAAGACTAAGTCGCGTCGCGGTTCGGATCATCCAATTCCGCTTTGAGCTGTTCCAGCATACGCAATTCCTCGACCGTCAGCGATTCGCGATCCAGCAGATCCGGCCGACGCAAAAGCGTTCGGCGCAGCATCTGTTTTTTTCTCCACAGCCCGATTTTCTCGTGATGTCCGGAAAGCAGCACCTCCGGCACTGTCCAACCCCGATATTCGGCCGGTCTCGTGTACTGCGGGTATTCCAGAAAGCCCGTACTGTAGGAATCGGTTATCGAAGACTGTTCATTGCCCAGCACGCCGGGCAGCAGCCTCACCACGCTGTCGATCATCGCCATCGCCGGAATTTCCCCGCCGGTCAGCACAAAATCGCCGAGCGAAAGCTCATCGGTGACCAAATGCTCGCGGATGCGTTCATCGTAGCCTTCATAATGCCCGCAGATGAAAATCAGATGCGACTCCCTGGCTAATTCCTCCGCTTTGCGCTGGTCAAACCGCTCGCCTTGAGGGCATGTCAAGATGATCCGCGGCTTCGGCGCATCCGGGCTAAGCAAGCTTTCCACCGCCTCGAAAATCGGCTCCGGCTTAAGCACCATCCCGCCTCCTCCGCCATACGGATAATCGTCGACCGTATTGTGCTTATTCTGCGAAAAATCACGGTAATTCACCGTATTCAGCTGAACGATCCCTTTCTCTTCCGCTTTCCCCAGAATGCTGGCTGCAAAAACGCCGGCGAACATTGAAGGGAACAACGTCAGGACATCGATTTTCATGGTCAGATCAAGCCCTCCATCAAATGAACGGTGATTTTCCGGTTCTGCACATCCACGTTCAGCACCACCTCATCGATAACCGGAAGCAGTACGGGTTTTCCCGCCGGCCGCTGGACGACCCAGACATCATTCGCACCGGGAGTCAATATTTCCGACACGGTTCCGAGCTCCTCTCCATCTTCCGTCAACACCTTACAGCCGACGATCTCATGGAAATAGTACTCGTTCTGGGGAAGCTCCGCCTGCTGCGAAGCGGTGATTTTCAATAACGCCCCTTTAAACTTTTCCACATCATTAATATTGTCAAATTGCTTGAATTTCACAATATACGTGTTTTTTTGCATGCGCGCCCGCTCGACCTCGACCGTGGCCGCCGGCACCCGTTCTCCGGGTTGAAGGATATGCAGCACGCTGCCCTTCTCAAATCGCAACTCGGGAAAGTCGGTCGATGAAATCACCTTCGTTTCGCCGCGGATTCCGTGGGTATTCACGATCCGCCCTACCGTGTACATTTTGTTTTCCATGCGAAATCCCTCCAACAGATACGTGGCCCGTATGCAAATCCAAAAAGGTTAGGGACGTTCCCTAACCCAAAGGATTTCATATACAGTCGTTTGTTACAGCATAAAAGTGAAATTATGCCATGGGCTTCAACGATTATTGAGAATCGGCCGGATCGGGTGGATGGCTATGACACAATTTCGACAGCGACCCGCTTGTTTTCTTTCACCGCAGCGGATGTGACAACTGTGCGCAGCGCCTTGGCAATGCGGCCTTGCTTGCCGATTACCTTGCCTACATCCTCCGGATGGACGTGCAGCTCGTAAACGGTCACTTGATCCTCTTCCACAACCTTCACAGCTACATCATTCGGATGATCGACCAGCGCTTTCGCGATCACCGTAATTAATTCTTTCATCGCATGCCCTCCGAATCGACCGTTTATTTCTGCAGTTTCATTTCATGAAACTTCTTGAGAACTCCGGCTTTGCTGAGAAGATTGCGAACGGTATCTGAAGCTTGCGCTCCAGTTTGCAGCCATTTCAACGCTTTTTCTTCATCAATATTCACCGCGGCAGGCTGAGCCACCGGGTTGTAAGTGCCGATTTCTTCAATGAATCGACCGTCCCTCGGAGAACGGGAATCGGAAACCACGATGCGGTAAAAAGGAGCTTTATGCGCGCCCATTCTTTTCAATCGGATACGTACTGCCAACATGATCACCTCCCTTGCAGAATCAATCTCTTATCGGTCAGACGAAAACCTCTTAACCGAACGGGAAGCGGAAGCCCTTGCCCAATTTGCCGAGCTTGCCTTTCCCGCCTTTGCCGCCCTTTCCTCCCATCATGGAGGAAAACTGCTTCATCATCATGCGCATATCCTCAAACTGCTTGATCAACCGGTTGACATCCTGGATCGAAGTGCCGCTGCCCTTGGCGATTCGCTTGCGGCGGCTGGCGTTGAGGATTTCCGGCTTTCGCTTTTCATCCTTCGTCATCGATTTGACGATCGCTTCCACCCGGGCCATCTGCCTTTCGTCCACCTTCAAATCCTTCATACCCTTCATTTTGCCCATGCCGGGCATCATGTCGAGCAGCTGGTCGATCGGCCCCATTTTTTTAATTTGCTCCATCTGGTCGAGAAAATCCTCAAAAGTAAATTCCGCCTTGCGCATTTTGCGTTCCAATTCGGCTGCCTTTTCGGCATCGATGGCCGATTGCGCTTTCTCGATCAGGGTCAGCATGTCGCCCATCCCCAAAATCCGCGAGGCCATCCGCTCAGGATGAAAAGGTTCAAGGGCATCGATCTTCTCGCCCATGGCGGCGAATTTGATCGGACAGCCGGTTACCGCTTTGACGGACAAAGCGGCGCCTCCTCGGGTGTCCCCATCCAATTTGGTCAGCACAACGCCGGTCAGATTCAACTGGCGGTGAAAGCTTTCCGCCACATTCACGGCATCCTGTCCGGTCATGGCATCGACCACGAGCAGAATCTCTTCAGGGTGGATAACCTCCCGGATTTGCTCCAGCTCTTCCATCAGCTGTTCGTCTATATGCAGCCGGCCGGCGGTATCCATGATCAGATAGTCGTTGCCGTTTTCCTTCGCGTGGTCATAAGCGGCCCTCGCGATATCCACCGGGCTCGTTTGATCGCCCAGGCTGAAAACGGGGACTTTGATCTGTTCGCCAAGTATCTGCAACTGCTTAATCGCCGCCGGGCGGTAAATATCGCCGGCTACGAGCAGCGGGCGGTGGTTTTGCTTCTGCAGCAGCCGGGCGAGCTTGCCGGACGTCGTCGTTTTACCGGCCCCCTGCAAGCCGACCATCATGATGACGGTGGGAGGCTTGTTCGACTTCTCCAGCTTGCTCTGCACGCCGCCCATTAAATCGGTCAGCTCTTTATTGACGATATCGACAACCATCATCCCGGGAGTGAAGCTTTTCATCACGTCCTGGCCGACAGCGCGCTCTTTCACTTTGGCAATAAATTCCTTGACCACCTTGAAATTGACATCCGCTTCCAAAAGAGCAAGCCGAACCTCGCGCAGCGCTTCACTGACATCTTCTTCCGACAGCTTGCCTTTTCCTTTCAGCTTGCTGAATACACTCTGCAGCCGACCGGATAAACCTTCAAAAGCCATGAGCGCCCCCTCCTTACTTGACGAAAATCCGCATAAAATCAACTGACGTCCGGAATCAGCAGGAAAGCCCGCTTTTAGTTTAAATCGCGAAGCTTATCAATCGCCGATTGAAGCTCCGGCTTGTATGCTTCAGGCAGCCTTGCCAACGCAAATTCCATTTCCTTCAACTGCAGCATTCTCTGGTCATGCTTGGCCAACAGTTGCAATTTATCCTCATAGTCTTCAAGCAATTTCGCCGCGCGTTTGATATGCTCATACACCGCCTGCCGGCTGATGCTGAATTCCGCGGCGATTTCGCCGAGCGAATAATCATCGAGATAATAATATTCCAGAAACAACTGCTGCTTCTCAGTCAACATTTGCCGGTAAAAATCGTACAAAAGATTAATCCGGTTCGTTTTTTCCAGAAGCTTATCTTCCATTCGGGCCAACTCCCCCCGTCAAGGAAAAACAACTTAGGGCTCGCGATGAAATTAGTTTCACTTTTGACGGCAAAGCGCGATATCCTGAAAACGGCTTCCAAATCCAGGCCCGCTTTCAGTGTCGAACAACGAATATTATATTAATCCATCCGCTTATAGATGTCAAGCAATTTACCTTGTCAGTGATCGGAATGCTCGCTGTCCGCGGGCTCGGCCTCCGCCCAATCGGCGAATAATGCCTGGACAAACCGTTCGGAATCAAACTCCTCGAGATCATCCATCTTTTCGCCCAAGCCTACGAATTTAACCGGCAATTTCAATTCCTGACGGATCGCGATCGCGATGCCGCCCTTGGCGGTGCCGTCCAGCTTGGTCAAAATCAAGCCGGTCACACCCGTTTTTTCCCCAAACATTTTGGCCTGATTCAACGCGTTCTGACCCGTTGTGGCATCGACGACCAGCAGCACCTCGTGGGGAGCATCGGAAATTTCCCTGCGGATAACGCGGAAAATTTTATTTAATTCCTCCATCAGGTTCGTCTTATTCTGCAGTCGTCCCGCCGTATCGCACAGCAGAATGTCCACTTCACGCGTTAAAGCTGCCTGAATGGCGTCAAAGATCACAGCCGCGGGATCGGAGCCGGCCTGCTGCTTGATCACATCCACACCGACACGCTGTCCCCAGACCTCCAGCTGTTCGATTGCCCCAGCGCGAAACGTGTCCCCGGCAGCCAGCAGCACCTTCTTGCCCTGCTGCTTGAAGCGATGGGCCAATTTCCCGATGGAGGTTGTTTTGCCGACGCCATTGACGCCGACAAACAAATAGACCGTTAGCCCTTTGTCCGCCATTTTGAGGCTGCTGTCTTCCTCGCCCTGCAGCAATCCGTTCAGCTTTTCCGCCAGAACCGGCTGGAGTTGGGCCGCATCTTCAATTTTGCGCTTCTTCACCTCGTCTCTCAATTCGTCGATCAAATCCATGACGGTAGAAACGCCGACATCGGCGCCGATCAAAATCTCTTCCAATTCCTCATAAAACGCTTCATCGATTTTCTTGCGGCGGAGAATCAATTCCTCGACCCGTTCGACAAAGGCGTTCCTCGTTTTGCTTAGCCCATCCTTGAACTTTTGCGTAACCGCGTCGGTTTTTGCAGTCAAGCCTTCCTTCAATTTCTTGAAAAAATTCATCTTTTCACGCTCCAAGAAAAAATTCAATCAACCCGCCGGACGTTTCTCATGCGGAAGCGGCTTCCTGATCCTCCAGGCGCACGGAAACCAGCTTGGATACGCCGTCTTCCTCCATGGTCACACCGTACAATACATCCGCTTCCTCCATCGTTCCTTTGCGGTGGGTCACCACGATAAACTGCGTCTCGCTGGAAAATTCCCGCAAATACTGGGCAAAGCGCGTGACATTGGCGTCGTCCAGCGCCGCTTCGACTTCATCGAGCACGCAGAAAGGCACAGGCTTGACGAGCAGAATCGCAAACAGCAGAGCGATCGCGGTCAGCGCCCGCTCGCCTCCGGACAGCAAGGAAAGATTCTGCAGCTTTTTGCCCGGGGGCTGAGCCACAATCTCCACACCCGTTTCCAGCAGAAGCTCCGGATCGGTCAAGATCAGATCCGCTCTGCCGCCGCCGAACAATTTGGCAAACACCACGACAAAATGGGATCGGATCGCCTCGAAGGTCTCGCGGAATCGCCTAGACATTTCCTCGTCCATCTCCCGGATTACTTGATACAAGGTCGTCTTCGCTTCGATCAGGTCGAGCTTCTGCTCGTTCAGAAAGCTGTATCTTTCGTTAACCCGCTGGTACTCGTCGATGGCTCCGAGGTTGACATCTCCAAGCTGGGCGATCTGCCGCTTCAAATCCCGGACGATCGCCTGCGTCCCGATTACATCCTCAGGCACCGGGTACCGTTCCCTGGCCATTTCAAAGCTGATTTCATAGTCCTCGGACAGCTTCTTCAACAGGTTGTCCAATTCGACATCGAGGCGGTTGACCCGAACTTCCGTCTGATGCATTTGCTCTTCGATTTTTCTCAGCTCGATGCGCTGTTCCTTCGTCTCGTCCGCTTCCTCTTCCAGCTTGCGGATCCATTCGGCGCGTTCGGTCTTTTTCCGGTCGATCGTTTCCGCGCATTCCCGTTTTTGCAGCTGATAGCTGTTTAAATTCTCCGTCTGCTGAACCGTCTCTTCCCTGTTGGCCGCAAGCTCCCGATCCGCCTGCAGAGAAAGCTGGCATACGGACTTTTCCTCCTCCTGCAGCTCGCGCAAATCCTCATTCATCCGCCGAAGCTGATCTTCTGCGGACTGCTTCTCCTGGGAAACCGCGGCCGCCTCCACCTTAAGCCGGGTCAGCGCGGTCTGCAGCTCTTCCTTGACCGACTCATTGCGTTTTCGCTCGCTCTCGGCATCCCGGACGGCCTGCTGAACGGCCGCCTCCTGCTCTTGAAAAGCGGCAAGACCTGCGGTCAATTCCGCTTTCCTGACTTCATATTCCCGCTTTTCTTGGGAATTGCCGTCGGACTCCTGTCCGAGCAGCTCAAGCTGGTCCTGCGCATTCTGATATTCGTTCAAAAGCTGCTTCTGCTCGGCCAGATTGCGCTGCTCCTCCAGCCTTTTTTGTTCCCCGAGTTGCCGCAGCTGCTCAAGGCTGCTCTGCAGCTGCTCCAGCTCCTGCCGAACGCTTTTGACATTTTCCTTCAGTTTGCCCAATTGTTCTTTCGCTTGACCGATTTCCTCGTCCAGCTGCTCGATCTGCCGCTTCCTTCCGAGAAGATTGGCATTTCGCTTCTGCTGGCTTCCTCCCGTCATGGAACCGCCTGCATTCACCACATCCCCTTCCAGGGTCACGACGCGGAAACGGTATTGGCAGGACGCGGCAATCCGGTTCGCCTGCTCCAGATTCTCGGAGATGATCACATTGCCCAGCAGATTCCGGAAAATATCGTTATAACGATCCTCAAAATCGACCAGATCGACGGCGATTCCGACGAAGCCTTCGACTCTTTCCGCCGTTCTCCGATCGTTATCGGGGATCGATCTTCCCTTGATGACGTTCAGCGGTAGCAGCGTCGCGCGTCCGCTTTGTCGCCGTTTCAAATATTGAATGGCTTCGCGGGCGGAAGCCTCGTTCTCCATGACGATATGCTGCAGGGCGGCGCCCAGCGCTGTTTCGACTGCGGTTTCATACTGCTCCGGAACCTTGACCAGCTCGGCCACCGCCCCATGAACCCCTTTCAGGCCGCCCGACGGCTTGCCAGCCTTCAACACCTCGCGGACGCCCTGCTGAAATCCGTCATATTCGTTCTGCAGCTCCAGCATCGTATCCCGTCGGGAGACCAGCGCGTCCAGCTTTTGCTCCCATTTGCGCGCGGTCAGCAGAACCTCATCCAGCAGCGCCTGCTTTTGCTTCAGCTGCTGGCCGGTTTCCGCATACCGGCTGCGGATGCCCTCAATTTCTTCGGCAATCCGGTGCAGATGCTTTCCGTAATGCTCCTTGCGCTCTTCCATTTGGCGCAGCTGTTCCGTCCATTTGCTTCGTTCTTCCTGCAGTCTTCCGATTCTCCGCTCGGCGGATTCCGACTGCTGCTCATAATAGCGGATTTCGTTGCGCGCCTGCGCCATTTTATTCAAAATTTCAAGCAATTCACCCTTCAGCTCTTCCTCGCGCGCAACACTGGTTCCGCCGTGAACGCCTTCGAGACGCCTTTGCTCTTCCTCCAGGCTGACCATTAAATCCTCCAGCTTGCGGGAAATCGACCCGAGCTTCTCGACCAAATCGTCCCGCTCGGACGTCCTTTCCGCAATCCGCTTGCGCTGAAGCTCCAAGGTTTGCGCATACTGCTCCCGGTTCCTTTCCAGATTGCGCCTTCTTTCCTTGAGGACTTCGCCGAAGCCTTCGCATTTTTCAAATTCCTCGCTCAACTGCAGAAACACGGCCTGCAGATGTTCAAGCTCCTCCTCCAGACGCCGCGTTTCCAGCCTGTGCTTTTCCAACTGCGCATCATGACTGCTGACCACAGTGGAAAGCTTCAGCTGCTGCTGCTTCAGCAGCTCCAGCTTTTCGCCGGCCTCCTGCCAGGAACGGTGAAGCTGCTCGATCTGCAGCACGTACATCGAGATTTCATTGGCCTTCAGCTGCTCCTTCAGCTGCTTGTACAGCACCGCATTCTCGGATTGCTTGCGAAGCGGTTCAATCTGGTCTTCCAATTCGGACACAAGGTCGTGAATGCGAACCAGATTCTGCTCCGTTTCATCCAGTTTTTTCTGCGCTTCCTTCTTTCTCGATTTATATTTGACGATACCGGAAGCTTCCTCAAAGATCCCCCTGCGCTCCTCCGAGCGCGAGCTCAAAATTTCTTCAATCCGGCCCTGCCCGATAATCGAATAAGCCTCTCTGCCGATTCCCGTATCCATGAACAATTCCGTGATATCTTTCAACCTGCAGGACTGCTTGTTGATAAAGTACTCGCTCTCCCCGCTGCGGTGAATCCGGCGGGTGACCGTCACTTCGCTGAAGTCCAACGGCAGAGCCTTGTCCGAATTATCCAGCGACAAAGAAACTTCGCCGTAATTGACCGGCTTGCGCGTAACGCTGCCGGCAAAAATGACGTCCTCCATCTTGCCCCCGCGAAGCGATTTGGCGCTCTGCTCGCCGAGCACCCAGCGGATTCCGTCGGAGATGTTGCTTTTGCCGCTTCCGTTCGGTCCGACAACGGCAGTAATGCCCGTAACAAATTCCAACTCGGTCTTATCGGCAAACGATTTGAATCCCGTTAATTCGATTCGCTTCAGAAACATCGTCTCACCCCAAGCTTATTGTATCATGCCGTCCAAATCATCCCAAAAAAGGAGCATAAACAACGGGGTGGTTGCTTTGCTCCCTTCAAGTTCGCCGTGATCCTTGGTTAGGCATCGTGATCGCGAGCCCTAAGGCATCGTGACGAAATAACTTCCACTAAATTGGCACCAAAGCCGCCAAAAGTGGAACTAATTTCATCACAAGCCTTTATTGCATATGGTGATGGACATCCAGTTTTTCCAATGCCTTCGCCGCAGCTTGCTGTTCCGATTCTTTTTTTGAACGGCCGATCCCTTGCCCAAGCAGCCGGTTATCCATATAGACTTCCGAGACGAACTGCTTTTCATGCGCGGGACCCCGCTCATCGACAATCCGGTATTCCAGGGTTCCCAGGTTATGATGCTGTGTGTACTCCTGAAGCTGCGTCTTGTAATCGGTGACGCGAAGCTGATCGGCGTCGGAAATGACAGGAAAGATATGTTTTTTCATGAAGTGCTTGACGGCAGGCAATCCCTGATCCAGATAAAGCGCCCCGATAAAGGATTCGAAAACGTCGGCCAATAAAGCCGGCCGGTTCCTTCCGCCGGTCATTTCCTCACCCTTGCCGAGCAGCAGGTATGATCCGAAATCAAGCAGCTTGGCAAAACGGAACAGCGAAGGCTCGCATACAATCGATGCCCGCAGCTTTGTCAGCTCCCCTTCCGTTTGCTCGGGGTAGGCATGAAACAAATATTCCGAAATGACAAGCTCCAGCACCGCATCGCCAAGAAACTCCATCCGTTCATTGTCCTTGTGGTGGGACATCCTATGCTCATTCACATAAGAAGAATGGGTAAACGCCTGTTTGAGCAGATAATGGTTATGAAAATAAACTCCCACATCCGACTGCAGCTTTTTAAAATCCGGTTGCATAGTCACCACCACCTGAATCGTCCGTCTTGCAGCAATTGTATTTACTTCTCAAACTTACGGAAGATGAGTGTCGCATTATGTCCGCCAAATCCGAACGAATTGGACATCGCCACGTTGACTTCCGCTTTTCGCGGTTCATTCGGGACATAATCCAAATCGCAATCGGGATCCGGATGCTCAAGATTGATCGTCGGCGGAATCATGCCGTTGTCGATCGTCAGCGCACAAATCACGGCCTCAACGCCGCCTGCGGCTCCGAGCAGATGTCCGGTCATCGATTTGGTTGAGGAGACGGCCAATTTGTAGGCATAGTCGCCGAATGTCTTCTTGATCGCCTCGGTTTCCGATTTATCCCCCGCCGGAGTGGATGTGCCGTGAGCGTTGATGTAATCAACCTGTTCCGGAGCGATGCCGGCGTCCTTGATCGCTCTGGCCATGCAGCGAGCCGCCCCGTCCGGATCGGGATCGGTCATATGGTGAGCATCTCCGCTCATGCCATATCCGATAACCTCGCCATAGATTTTTGCGCCCCTTTTTTGGGCGTGCTCCAGCGATTCGAGGATCAATATCCCCGCTCCCTCGGCCATGACGAATCCGTCCCTTTCCAGGTCGAACGGACGGCTTGCTTTTTCCGGTTCGTCATTGCGCGTTGACATTGCCCGCATCGAGCAGAAACCGGCCATTCCGATCGGGCGGATCGTCGCTTCCGCGCCGCCGCAAATCATGACATCGGCTTCTCCGTGTTGAATCAGCCTGAGGGAATCGCCGATCGAATGGCTGCCCGTCGCGCATGCGGTAACCGAAGTGCTGTTCGGTCCCTTCGCGCCGGTCAGAATGGAAATTTGTCCGGATGCCATGTTCGCAATCATCATCGGAATAAAGAACGGACTGACCCGCTTCGGACCTCTTTCCAGCAAAATGGTGTGCTGCTCCTCCCAAGTGCCCAATCCGCCGATACCCGATCCGACGTAGACACCCACCCGTTCCGGATCGGTATCCTGCGCGATATTGAGCTCGGCGTCCTGCAGCGCAAGATTGCTGGCCGCAACGGCAAATTGCACAAAGCGGTCCATTCTCCGCGCTTCTTTTTTATCCATATATTGTTCCGGGTCGAAATCTTTGATCGATGCGGCGATTTTCGTCGGATATTCGCTGACATCAAAAGCTTCGATAAGACTGACGCCGGACTTGCCGGCCATCAGATTGTTCCATAAAGTCCCGGGATCTTTACCCAATGAAGTAATGACCCCGAGTCCAGTGACGACAACTCTTTGTTTCATCATAATTCCACCTCTATATATCAACAGCATGATTGCCCAATTTTGTAATTCAAATGTATGTCTTGATGTGTTCCAGCCGCAAACGATAAAAGAAAGAGGAAGAGTCCCGTTATGGACAACGGGACCTGCCTGCATTACGCATGAGATTTTATGTATTCAACTACTTCTCCCACAGTCGTAATTTTTTCCGCATCCTCATCGGAAATTTCCATGTCGAATTCATCTTCCAATTCCATCACGAGCTCTACCACATCAAGAGAATCTGCACCCAGATCATCTTTAAAAGATGCTTCAAGGGTGATTTCTGACTCCTCAACCCCCAAGCGATCTACGATAATTTTTTTGACTCGGTCCAATACGTCGGACATCCGGTTCACCTCCTCTTTGGTATTATACGAGAATCAGCCGAAAAATGCCATACGGTGACTTTGAAAACTTGTCAGCAAAGGCGAGGCACCTTTATATAAGGATTTCACAATTGAAATCACATATACATGCCGCCGTCGACGTGAAGCGTTTGTCCCGTCATGTAAGCGGCCGCGTCGGAAGCCAGAAATACGACTACCTTGGCGATTTCCTCAGGCTTTCCCATCCGGCCGAAGGGGATTTGGTTCATGATGCTTTCCTTGGCCTCTTCCGGGAGCTTATCCGTCATTTCGGTAACGATAAATCCGGGTGCGACCGCGTTGACGGTGATGCTGCGGGAGGCCAGCTCTTTGGCCGCCGTCTTGGTCAGGCCGATGACGCCCGCCTTGGACGCAACGTAATTCGCCTGTCCCGGGTTCCCCGTCACGCCGACCACGGATGTGATATTGATGATCGTGCCGGAACGCTGCTTCATCATCGGACGGGTGACGGCCTTGATGCAGTTGAAGACGCCCTTCAGATTCGTCTCGATGACCTGATCGAATTCTTCCTCTTTCATCCGCATTATCAAATTATCTTTGGTTATGCCTGCGTTATTCACCAGTATATCAATTTTACCCATTTTTTCCAGCGTAGCTTTGACCATTTGCTCGACTTCCGCCGAAGAACCGACATTGGCGCGGATTTTTTCGGCCTTCCTGCCCATATCCCGGATGAGCGAAGCAACCTCCTCGGCGGCCTGCTCGCTGCCGGAGTAATTGATCATGACATCCGCACCCGCATCGGCCAGCGCGATGGCGATCGCTCTTCCGATTCCGCGGGAAGCTCCGGTAACCAAAGCTGTTTTTCCTTCAAGCATGCAAAGTCCTCCTTTCTCAAACCTTCGGCTGCGACCGGACAAATTCCTGCACAGCGTTGAAGCTGTTCAGGGTATGAACGGCCGCCGACCGGTCGATTTTTTTGATCAATCCGCTCAGCACGGAGCCGGATCCGATTTCCACGAATGTATCGACCCCCTGGTCGATCATCCACACGACACTGTCTTCCCACAGCACGGGGGAATAAACCTGTTCAACCAGCAGTTTGCGGATTTGATCCGCTTCAGTGACCGGTCTTGCGGTGACGTTCGCGACTACCGGAATGGCCGCCGGCCTCATCCCGATCGACTCTAGCACAGCGGACAGCTTTTCCGCCGCCGGTTTCATCAGCGAGGAATGGAAAGGGCCGCTGACTTCCAAGGGAATGACCCGCTTTGCTCCCGCTTCCTTGCCTCTTTCGATCACAGCCTCAACGCCCGCTTTCGTCCCGGAAACGACAATTTGACCTGGACAGTTGACATTGGCCAGTTCAACCGGCGCAACCTCGGCCGTCACCCTTCTGCACAGCTCCTCCAACGGTCCGCGGTCGGCGCCGAGCACGGCGGCCATTCCGCCTTGTCCGGCGGGCACCGCGCGGTCCATGAATTCTCCCCGGGCCCTCACCGCTTTAACCGCATCTTCAAAGCCGATGACTCCGGCGGCAACCAGCGCGGAATATTCACCCAGGCTGTGACCGGCGACATAATCCGCCTGCAGGCCGGAGTCCTTCAGCATTTCATAATAGGCCATGCTCGCAGTCAGCAGAGCCGGCTGCGTATGGTACGTCAGCTTCAACTCGGCCTCCGGACCGTTGAAAATCAATTCCGACAGCCGATAGCCCAGCGCATCGTCCGCCGTTTCAAAAATCCGTCTGGCCTCAGGCTGCGACTCATAGGCGTCCTTTCCCATCCCGACGGCCTGGGCTCCCTGCCCGGGAAAGACAAAAGCGATTTTTCCCATCTTCGCGCTCCTTTCGATTCCCTACCAAACCAGCACTGAAGCTCCCCATGTCAAGCCGCCGCCGAAGCCGACAAACAGCAGCCGATCCCCTTCATGCACCTTGCCCTGCTCGACTGCTTCAGCCAGTGCAATGGGGATGGAAGCTGCAGACACATTGCCGTAGCGGTCCACATTGATGACGCACTTGTCCTTAGACAGTTCCAGCCGCTCCAAGGCCGATTGAATGATCCGGATATTCGCCTGATGCGGCACGAGCAGGTCGATATCCGTTTTTTCCAGACCGGCTTTGCGCAAAGCCTCCTCGGACGCGCTATCCATCACCCGCACAGCGAACTTGAACACTTCCTTGCCGTTCATGCGCAAATAGTGCCGCCCTTGCTGCACGCTTTCGACAGAAGAGGGACATCTTGAGCCGCCGCCTTCCAGCTGAAGCAGCTCGCCTCCCGATCCGTCCGCGCCGAGCACAAACGAGCGGAATCCTCTTCCCTTGGGCACGCGCCCCAGAACGGCGGCTCCCGCCCCGTCACCGAACAAAATACTCGTATTGCGGTCCGTGTAATCGGTAATTCGGGACAGCACGTCGGCGCCGATCACCAGCGCATGCCGATACATCCCGGTCGATATAAAATTCGACGCGGTGGCGAGTCCGTAAATGAATCCGGAGCATGCCGCGGACAGGTCGAAGGCAGCCGCTTTTCTCGCGCCGAGCTTTTCCTGCAAAATGACCGCCGTCGCCGGGAAAAATTTGTCCGGCGTCACTGTGGCGACAATGATCAAATCAATGTCCTCAGCCGCGAGGCCCGCGTTGGCAATCGCCTTCTTAGCGGCTTCAAAAGCCAAATCCGACGTAGCCTGATCCGCGGCGGCGATTCTTCTTTCCTTGATGCCGGTACGGGTTACGATCCATTCGTCGCTGGTCTCCACCATCTTCTCAAGATCTTGATTCGACAAAACTTTGTCAGGAACATAAAAACCGGTCCCAATAATGCCTACTTGCGTATCGTTCATTCTTTCACATCTCGCTTCCTGCTGATTTCTGTGGATATCGATGACACCAATTCGTTTTGCAGCGCGATTCTGGCCTGCCTGACGGCATTTTTGATCGCATGGGCATCCGAGGAACCGTGGCTTTTGATCAACACTCCATCGATTCCCAAAAACGGGGCTCCTCCATATTCCGTATAATCCAGCTTCTTTTTAAATGCGCTGAGTCCGGGTTTAAGCACGGCTGCGGCCAGCTTACTCCAAAGCGACTTGGTAAATTCCGTCTTCAATGCCGACATAATGCCGCTGGCGGTTCCTTCCATTGTTTTCAGCAGAATATTGCCGACAAACCCGTCGCAAACCACTACGTCGCAGGTGCCCTGCATGAGATCCCGCGCCTCGACGTTGCCCACGAAGTGTATCGGGCCGTTCTTCAGCAAGCCGAAGGCCGCTTTCGTCAATTCGTTGCCTTTCATTTCCTCGGTTCCGACATTCAGTAGGCCGACTCTGGGGCGATTGATGCCGTGAACCCTCTGGCGATAAATGCTGCCCATGATGCCGTACTGCAGCAAATGCTCGGGCGATGCGTCCATGTTTGCCCCCAAGTCCAAGGCCAGCACGCCGTTCCCGTCGAGTGTCGGAAGCACCGGCGCCAATCCCGGACGCTCAATGCCTTCAATCCTTCCGATAATTAGCAGTCCGGTGGTCATTAGCGCTCCGGTATTGCCTGCGGAAATCATCGCATCCGCCTGCTTCTCGCGAACCATCCTGCCGGCGACCACCATCGAAGCGTTCTTCTTGCGCCTTACGGCTCTAACCGGTTCGTCATCGGCGGCAATCACTTCATCGGCATGAAGCGCCTGCACGTTCGACGGAGCATCCGACAGGTAGGGCTTCATCCGCTCGGCGTCGCCAACCAAAATGAGCTCCACGTCCTTCCACTCTTCCGCCGCCAGCAGGGCGCCCCGCACATTGACTTCGGGAGCATGGTCGCCGCCCATGGCGTCAATGGCTATCCGCATGGCTTTTTCCTCCTCTTAGCTGCATTTCTTTGTGCGAACGGTAAATCACGAAATTCCCTTGAAACACCAACTCGTCTCCGACATAAGTAAAGACCTCGACCTTGGCCTTGACTTTTTCTCCGGGAATCGGACGCACATACGCTTTTGAAACGCATTTTTCATAAAGCTTGACCGCGCGGACAAACCGGATGTCGGCCGACAGCGTGAGCGCGATTTGATCGTTGATCACGGCAACCGCGAGTGAATTGGCCTGAGCGAAAAGATGATGTCCCCGGGCGATCCGGGTCCGTGAAAATACGTGCTCTTCCTTGATTTCCAAGATGGAAATTCCGCTCTTGTCCAGCTGCAGGTCAACGAGGTCTCCGATCACTTCATGCAGCGGGATGGAACGGATTTGATCGAAGGAGCGCTCCGCCATCATTTTGATGCGTTCCCGTACTTCCGGTATGCCCAGCTCCAGCCGGTCCAGCCGGATCGTTTGAATGCTGACCTGAAATTTCCCGGCCAGTTCTTCATCCGTCAAAAATGGGTTTTCTTCAATTTCCTTGGTCAGAAGCTGCTGGCGATGTTTTTTGGGCAGACGTTCGATATCCAACACCACCTTTTACCGGTATCCTAATGCCTGCTGAGGGGAAAGAAGCATTTTCCCGCTCGATTCTTTATTACCTGGTACTAAAAGAAGTATATATAATTTTTCCCGAAAAGTGAAGCCAAACCGCAAAATGATCAAAGCTCCAAAGAAAAAAAGCACCTCACCGAAGATGAAGTACTCTTTCTGATCCTCTGAAAACTATTGTTTGACGATATCTCTTCCCTTATAAGAGCCGCATACCTTGCATACGTGATGAGCCAGCTTCAATTCCCCGCATTGCTCGCATTTGACCATGCCGGGAACGACCAGCTTAAAATGCGTACGGCGCTTGTCGCGACGGGTTTTGGAAGTTCTTCTGAATGGTACTGCCATATTCCCACCTCCTATTTCTCGTTCTCCTGGTTGAAAAACTGTTTCAGCCCGGCCAATCTCGGGTCTATGTGTTCGATGACGCATCCGCATTCCTCTTCGTTGCGGTTTGAGCCGCACTGCGGGCAAAGCCCCCTGCAGTCTTCATCGCAAAGAGGAACGTACGGAAGATGAAGCAAAACATGCTCTTCCAGATAGGGAATGAGATCGGCCTTGGGCCCGGAAACATAATGAATTTCCTCCTCATCCCCGGCGTCGTCTTCCGTTTCGGAGCTGATCGGCGTCTGTGCGAATACTTCGTGAAACGGAATTTCTATTTTCCGGCGAAAGCGGGTCAGGCATCTTGCACACACAAATTCCGCCTCTGTGCACAGACGTCCCGTTACATCCACCAACTCACCGGATTGAACGGCCCGCAAATCCGCTTGCAGCGGATCAGTCCCGATAATGTCCCGGCGTTCCTTCAGCATAGACGAAATATCGATTTGACCTTGCAGCTCCACCGGCTCTGGTCTGGCGCCGACTTCCCTCAGGTTCACGTGCATGAACATCACTCCAAGCAAACAAGGAATATTATAGCGATTTGGCTTGACTTTTGTCAACCGATTGCCATCATGTTATATTAATTTCGTTGGAAATTACCGGGAAGGAATGAGTCATCGTTTGAAAACCGTCGGAATCATCATTGAATATAATCCTTTGCACAATGGACATTTATATCATTTCCGGCAATCCAAAATGGTATCACAAGCCGATGCCGTTGTCGCCGTGATGAGCGGAAATTTTCTGCAGCGCGGCGAACCGGCGGTCGTCAACAAATGGGCCCGTACGGAAATGGCCCTTCACATGGGAGTCGATCTGGTGATAGAGCTGCCCGTCGCTTTCTCTTCCGCACCCGCGGAATGGTTCGCTTATGGCGCCGTATCCGCATTGGCAGCGACCGGGGCGGTCGACGCGTTGTGTTTCGGCAGCGAGCTCGGAGAAATCCGCAGCCTGGAGCTTCTCGCCAATATGCTGTATGCGGAGCCCCGTGCTCTTGAGCATATGATCAAGCTTCGGCTGAAATCAGGCATCAGCTATCCGAAAGCCTATGCGGCGGCAGTCGGGGATCTGCTGGCCGAAGCGGATTTGCACCGGCCCGCAGAAGATGCGGAGGCCATGCACGTGTATCTCTCCCAGCCCAACAATATTCTCGGACTGCACTATCTGATCGCCCTGAAACGGTTGAACAGCCGGATTCGGCCGCTGACCATATCCAGACAAAAAGCCGGCTACCATCAGCAGACGGTCAGCGACGACAATATCGCAAGCGCAACGGCCATCCGCAAAATGATTTTCGAGAAAAATACGCTGGAGCCGCTTGCTTCTTACGTCCCTTCCTATACCCGGACCATCCTCCGCCGGGAATGGGACGCGGGACGGGCCCCGATCGGCTGGAACGCCTATGCGCTGCCGCTTCTGCACCAAATCGTCAACAGCTCTATCGAGGAGCTCAGGCAAATATTCGAGATGAGCGAAGGCTTGGAATATCGGCTCAAGCGGGCGATTGCCGGGGTGAATCCGGATTCGGCGGCACCCGTCGAGGATTTGATCGCCGGGCTCAAAACGAAGCGTTATACCAGAACCAAGCTGCAGCGTGTGCTGACGAGGGTTCTCTTGAACCACCGAAAGGATGTGCTGACGAAGGAGTTGCTTTCCAAAGGGGTTCCCTATCTGCGCATTCTCGGATTTTCGGCTCAAGGCAGAGAATTGCTGAAGCAAATGAAAAAAACCGCCTCGGTTCCCGTAGTCACCAAGATTGCGCGCGAAACCTCCCCGCTGTTGACGATGGATATCCAGGCGACAGCCGTCCATGCGCTGGCCTACCGCCGCCCCGATGCGCGGGATTTGCTTCGCGATTATTACGAGCCCCCGCTCCGGATTTAAGCTCGCGGAACCGGGAGTTGAACGTTTCAGGGAGCTTTCGGCGGCAGATTGCGCAAATAATTCAGCGCATCATCCATGGTCTTAACGGGGACCACCTTCATCCCGGAATGAATTTTCCGCGCTTGATCCACTGCATCCGAATAATTGAGTATCGGCGGATACTTGGAATTGTCGAAAACCAAATCTTTCGGGGAAAAAAAGATTTCCGCTCCCTCCCGGTCGGCTGCTACAATCTTATGCCGGATGCCCCCGATGACTCCGACATTGCCTTGCGGATCGATTTCTCCCGTTCCGGCAATCCGATAACCCTTCGTAATATCCTCCGGAACCAGACGATTGTAGATTTCCAAAGAAAACATCAGTCCCGCAGAAGGGCCGCCGATATCACCCGCGTTGACAGTTACCTGTTTGCCGGGATCATCCGCCTGCACATGCACCAGATCGGCAGGCGCAATTCCGAGGCCGGGGTGTGGAGCCGGCTGTTTTCCGCCGTTGGTCGCCGACGAATTGCCTTGTCCGCTTTTGGACAGATCGCCGAGCGCAATCCGAGCCGTTTTCTCCTTATCGCCCCGCAGATAAGTGACGGACACCCGGTCTCCGACATGGTACGTTTTCAATAGATCGAGCAGGGCCTCCGTACGATGGACAGCCGTTCCGTTCACCTCCAGTATGCGGTCCCCTGCTTGCAATGCCTGTTCCGCCGGAAAGCCTTGCAGGGTTTGCAGAACGACAATCCCCTCATATTCGGTATGGAACGGGACTCCCGCTTTCTTGTAAGCCGCCTCTATCGCGTTGCTCTGCGAATTCGTCATGACGAACTCCTGTCTTTTCGTATAATCGCTTTGCGATTCCCCGCTGCGGAAAAGCTGATTTTTGTTCAGGATATCCGCATTCGAATCCATCAAAGCCAGGACATACGAGATCGCGTTGGCATATGTCATTCGCACGGTCGTCAGCATCAGCGTTCCTTTTTCCTCAGAATACCCCTCTTTGACCTGTACCATCGGTTTCACGGCCTCCGCCGTTCCCGGCTGCAGCACGACATAATTGGTCGGCATGATGATCAAGCCGTACCAGGCGATCACCACAAGCGCCGCGATCACAATAAGCCTGCCCGGCCGGGCCAATCTATTCTTGGGGTTTTCCCTGTTTTCATTCATCTGACGAACTGCCCCTCTCCTATCATGGAAAATCGCTCCCAACAACAATATGATATGATCCGCTCCGGAAGCAGCATTCATGCTCCGGAGATTCCCGCCGAGGGCTGGTCTAATTGATGGGAACCAAGCGTAAACATGTACATGTACCAGTTGACATGAGAATGAGGTGGGATCTTGTTTCGCTCAGGAAAAATGACCTTCAATCATATCATCACCCTGCTGTTGGCGACGGCAGCGGGTTTTGTCATATTGTTCATCGTCAGGTTTCCCGATCAGGCGTTTCAAGCTTCCCTTCAAGGGTTGAAAATTTGGTGGAGCATCGTCTTCCCCGCGCTTCTTCCCTTTTTAATCCTTTCGGAGATGTTCATCGCTTTCGGCATGGCCCACGCCTTCGGCGCGCTACTGGAGCCGGCCATGCGGCTGTTCTTCCGTTTGCCGGGCACCGCGGGATGGGCCGTTGTCGTCGGCTGGACCGCAGGCTATCCGACGGGAGCGGAAGCGGCCGCAAAGCTTCGAAAGCAAAAGCAGATCAGCCGCTGCGAGGGAGAACGGCTGCTCGGACTGTCTCATGCCGCAAACCCCATATGGCTGATCAGTGTGGTTGCCACCGGTTTTTTGGGAGAACCGCAGTTCGGACTGTTTCTGATTGCGGTCCAAATTTTGTCGATCATGGCCACCGGACTCACTTTGCGATTTTATAGACATACGAATGAGCCCGAAGAAAGGATTCAAACTTATTTGCTGATACATGAGACAAACCGCGCGGCACGGATACGATTTTTCTCCGCGATGCGGCATGCGCGCGATGCCGACGGCCGAGCGTTCGGCAAAATACTCGGCGATGCCGTCACTTCCTCCATTCAAATTCTGCTGATGATCGGAGGATTTATGATGATTTTTTCGGTGCTGCTGAAGGTCATCGATATGTCCAAGCTGTCGGAAATCTTGAATCGGCTGATACAGATCACGCTGATCCCCCTCGGTTACCCGAGGGAGCTGATCCCGCCGCTGATTTCCGGATTGTTTGAAGTCAACCTCGGCGCCTATGAGGTAGGAAGACAGTTCGACGCATCCCCCGTCTGGACCGCTGCCCTTGTTTCCGGCATCGCCGCCTGGGGAGGTTTATCGATTCACGCACAGGTGAAAAGCTCTGTTCAACAGACTGACTTGCGTTACGGATACTTCCTATGGTCACGGCTCGTTCACGTCGGATATGCCCTCATCCTGCCGTTCTGGCTGTGGAATCCGCTGCAGCCGCTGATGAACAGCATCCGTCCGGCGGCGCAGGTGTTCGCGCATAACGGAACCAACACCGGATATTCTTTTTTTGCCATCGGCTCGCACCTTTGGACGGCCTGGTTGACCCTCGGCATGGTTATGATCTTGTGGCTGCTTGTTTTCACCGGCTTGTCGCTGCTGGCGCTGCCGTTCTACAATCGGGGGCGTCCTTAGCCTGAAATGGTCATCCTTTTCTCCGATACTTGATATGCAGTTCCCGCTCTACCGGCGCCGGCACCAGATCCTGTACAGGCCCGTGGTATCTGGCGATTTCCTTGACGATGCTCGAGCTTAAATAGGAATATTTCGGATTCGAGGTCATGAACAGCGTCTCCACCCCGGCGCCGATCTGGCGGTTAAGCGAGGCCAGCTGCAGCTCGTATTCATAATCCGACACCGAACGAAGCGCGCGGACAATGACATTGGCCTGCTTGGACTGCATATAATGGATAAGCAGATCCTGAAAACCGTCAATTTCCACATTGGGCAAATCCTGCGTGACCTCGCGCAGCAAATCGATCCTTTCCTCCAGAGAAAACAGCGGATTTTTGCTGGAATTGACGAGAACCGCCACAACCAGCTTGTCAAAAATCCCGGACGCTCTATGTATTATATCCAGGTGACCCAGCGTGACAGGGTCGAAACTCCCCGGGTAAACCGCAACTTTCAAGCCTTTATCCCCTTTCTTCATCCTGTTCATCCCCCATCAGTCCCGTCGGAATCGATTGCGTCTCATAGCGGTAAACGGTGACCGCCGTATCGCCGTATTCCGATAACCGGACAGCCGAAAAACGGCCGATCCGTTCGGGATACGCATGGGCAGCGTCATGCTCGACAACCGCGATCGCCCCGTCTTTGATCAGATGCTCTTCCTGCAGGATTTGCAGCACCTTATCCATCTGTCTGTTTTTATAAGGAGGATCCAAAAAGACCAGTTCAAACGCCATCCGCCTTTTAGCCAGCGCGTTCAGCGCCCTTTCCGCATCATTGCGGTACACCTCGGCCTGTTCCGACAAGCCCGTGGCGCGAAGATTCGCCCTGATCACCTCAACGCATTTTTTGTCCGCGTCGACGAAGATCGCCCTGTCCATTCCGCGGCTTAAGGCCTCGATCCCCAACGCTCCCGTTCCCGCATAAAGATCCAGCGCGCTTCCGCCCGCAAAATAGGGGCCGATGATGCTGAATATGGCCTCCTTCACCTTATCGGTGGTCGGTCTCGTTCCGAAACCGGTCACCGCTTTCAAAGCTCTGCCTTTGCTAGATCCGGAAATCACTCTCAATGCCTTTCACCCGCAGCAATAAGTTGTTGTTGCTTCTGATATTCCTTATCATCGTACCACATTCTGTGCTTTCTGCAAAACCTTCCGCAAGCAGACCCCGGATTGCGTACATTTTTCACTTTCCATGTATATTTCCACCGAAACCGGAAATCATTATAGTATCGACATTTTATTATGTCGAGACAACCGCGGAGAAGACTTACGTTTCCCCATAAGTTCTTCATCCGGTTTCTCCTCTCCCATGAGGTACCTGCGCAAGCGGGTACCGAAAAAATTCAACCGCATGGCTTGCGCTGTGCGGTTTTTTTGTCGATCCTGCCGTTCCTTCGTTTAAAAAAGCCTCGACGACTTCGAAGGTCATCGGGGCTTTAAGCTTAAACTCCCATACGTTTTCTTTGGTTATTGATTTTCTTCGTATTTTGGCTTTTCATCATCTGATTGCCGCTCTTTTGAGAATTTTGCACCGTTTGCGCATTCGCCTGCGATTGCTTCTTTTGGGCCAGCAGCTTCTTTGCGGCTTCCACCTGGGAGATTTTTACTTGTTCGTTGCTCATCGGTATTTCCTCGGCCATTTGCACACCTCTGTTCGGTACGAATTTATTACAGTTTATCCGCTTTTCAATCCAAATGCAATCACTGGTGAGTTCGATGGATAAAATGGAAACCTCGGGGATACCTTATTTCTTGAAAAAGGAGGTATTTTAAAATGCCGGAAAAAAGACGTGACGGGCACGAGCTTGAGGATGATGTGCAAAAGGGGCTTCAGACCGCGATGGATGATTTGCAGAATACCGTAAAAAGCTTGATGGAGCTCGTCCCGACCAATGAAGAGGAAAAGGAAAAGGCTAGGGAACTGGAAGAACTCCACAAAAAATACCGCTCCTCGCATCCGTAAGGGGCGGTTTTTTGTCGATCGTCATTTTAAGAGTTCAATGTCTTCAGGCTGTCATCATTCATCCAGTTGACCCGTTTGATAGAACTTGTCTTTGATGCTGAAAAGGGACAAGTTGTAGATGGGAATTGCGAACACAGTGGTCGCAAGCGCCATAAGGACGAGGATGGAAAAAACGTTTTGCGAGATGATTCCGTTGGAAAAACCGATATTGGCGATGAGCAGTTCCATGAGCCCCCGCGCGTTCATCAATCCCCCGACGGATGAGGATTCACGCCACGAAAACCCCAGTTTGCGCGTCGCGAGCATGCAGCTTGTGTATTTCCCAAAAAAAGCGATCGACAGGATCACAAGGCTTGGGATCAACATAACCGTCTGAAAAATTCCCAACAAATATGTATTTAGTCCGGAATAAGTAAAATAAATCGGCAGAAAAAAAAACACGACCAGATCCATCAGACCGGAATGCAAATATTTCCTCAGCACGGGAGACTGGGGCATTGCCGCTCCCAGGACGAAGCTGCCGAAGAGGGCGTGCAATCCGATCCAATCGGTAAACCAGGCTGCGCTGAAAAGACTCAGCAGGACGACGGCCAAATCAACCTGCGAAAGACGTCCGGCGGCTTCGATTTTTCGAACCCATCGCTGCAACAACGGTCTTGCGGCGAACAATACGAAAAAGATGAACAGAACCCCTCCACCCGCCGAAACCCAAATCCCCTTGCCGCCCCCTGTATTGGAGATCGACAATACCAGGGCTAACAGTAGCCAAGCAGCGGCATCATTCAATGATGCGGCAGTCAAGACCAGGTTCCCGATCCTCGTCCTGACGATTCCGATGTCGTGAAGGATTCGTGCCAGTACAGGAAATGCTGTAATGGAGAGCGCCGTTCCCATATAGAAAGCGAAAACAAAACGGCTGACATGGGGAGGCGAAATGACATCGCCAAGTAAAAATGCCGCCGACCCGCCGATCAGAAATACGGGCAAAATCCCCGCCAGCCCCAAAAACCCGGCTTGCAGAAGCAGGGTTCTGTCCCGGCTTTGATGCTCAATCCCAATCCCCACGAGGAACATATAAATCACAATCCCGATTTGACTGAAAACATCTAAAAACGACTTTACCTGAGAAGTGAACAATGCTGCTTCCCAATCCGGCAATACCCATCCCAGCAATGTGGGCCCCAACATTATGCCTGCAACGATCTCACCGACGACCTTAGGCTGCCCCATCCAAGCTGCGCATCTGCCGCAAAGCTGCGCCAGCGCAAGAATAATCGCCAGCGCGGGAATGACTTCAAGAAATGACAGGCCGTTTCCGTTCACCGCGCACCATTCTCCCCTCTGCAAAACGTTTTATCAGGAATAGTATATTCGATTTTTATGTTCTGTTCTGCAAAAAAAGTTCATCCCGAATTGACCAATTTGATCCGCCCCGGTTGTTCCCCCGACCATTCAATATATCGTTCTTCGGCCAGCGCTTTGAGAACCGCCCGGATCCCAGCCTCGTTCCTTCCGGTCTTGGTCATAAGCTCGCGGATCGTCGGAGGACGGCCATATTTTCTTGTATAATTCACGATGATCCGGAGCGCTTTGCGCTGAAGGTCAGACTGCATGGCTGCTCGCAGGCTGAACGGCTAAAATCCGCTTTGCGGCAAATAGCCGCGGGGCCTGCCGCTTCAGGCAGAAAGCTTTGACAAATCCGTTTTTGACGGACCAGACTTGAACCTTGCGCTGGGTCATTCGTCCGTAACGGTCCAAATAGATGATCTCGACAATGCGGCCGATGTGCTTCTGCAGAGACATGATTTCGCCTCCGATATCGAACGTTTATTTGTATTTATTATATGCGAATATGCGTTCGATATTCAAGATGAATAGCAGATATAAATAGCACTAAACTTGATATATAAGAGTGTGTTCAAAAAGTTGGGTCGCTGCGCAAAAGGGGTGTGCCTCCGGTCGCTGTTAAAATCGTAAAATAGAATTCGATTCAGCGGTTTTTTTACAATTTCAAAGGCGAACGCTTTTCTCCTCCGACACACCCTTTTTTTCTCCACTGCCTTTTTTAATCGCCAAATTCTTACACCACTTCATTTAGCTTCCTGATCATTTCGGCAAGGTTATCCCCTTGTTGACGGCGGGTGATCTTGCGGACTTTATCTTTGTAGCTTTTCACCTTCGTATCCGGTAAAATCAGAGAGTCCTTCCAAAAGTCGAAGCCCAAGAAGCGGAACCCTTCATCGAAATGCACCACTTTAGTCTTCTCCAGGTGCATACGTAAGCGAAGTTCCCCTTCCAGTATCATCTTTGCCGCTGCATACGCTTCTTCTGCCTGCTCTCTTGTTTTACAAAGAACAACAGCATCGTCCGCATACCTGACGACGGCAAAACCCTTCTCCTTCATCCCCCAGTCGAAATGGTTCAGGTGAATATTCCCAAGTAGCGGACTGATGACACCGCCCTGAGGGGACCCGACTTCCGTTTCATGGAACTGATCATCTTCCATGACTCCCGCGGTCAGCCATCCGCGAATGAGCGTCAGCACTTTTCCGTCGGTGATTCGTTCATGCACCTTCTCCATCAGCAATTCATGCGGAATTTCATCGAAGAAGGACATGATGTCGAGGTCAACCACATATTCATATCCGCCGCGCTTCGCGCGTCGTACCGTGTTGATGGCTTGGTGCGCGGAGTATCCGGGACGAAAAACCAAAGCTGTAGTAGTAGAAGTCCTGTTCGAAGATCGGCTCGATGATTCGCCGTACCGCTTGCTGGCACACGCGATCCCGGACCGACCTAGATTGTGCGACTGCAAGGCGCACCGAAAAAAGCCGCTACAAAGGCGGCAATGCGTTTATTCGTTTTCCGGCCGGCTTCCGGCCGTGCTCAAAGTCGGTAAAATTCGGCCGTATTGCGGGTAACGGCTTTCGCCGTTTCGTCAACGGACAGCGATTTGATCCCGGCAATCTCCTCGACCACCCGGCGGACCATTTGCGGATGGGTGCCCATCCCTTGGAACGGTCCCTCAAACGGCCACGGCCCGTCGGTTTCCACCGTCATCAGGCCCCGGAAAACGCTGGTGCAGCCGTTGGTTGATCCGGCAGGATTCCAAATGCATGGACACCGAAACAACACTGCTCACCCCACAGGAGTGCAGTTCCTTCACGATCCGTTCGCGGATTTCGGATTTATACAAATCGAGATGGATATGAGCATCGGTCAAAGCTTCCATGTTCATGTCGCCTCCTCGGTCCGCGGGACTCCCTGCTGCTCCCCTGCCGCCGCTCTGCGGGGTCCGGACGAGAATCCCCGGCTCCCGCGGCAGCATGCCCCCGCTTAAGCAGCTCGTGGATTTCCCTCCGCAATCGCATAAACTCCGCCTCCAGCGTGAGCGGATTCCGTACGGGGTCGTGCAAACGTGACAACGATTCCGCTGACGATCCGGGCCGACCTTTGCGAAAAGACGTAGACGCGGTCGGACGCCGGATTCACCATCCCTCGCCTGCCTATTCGTCTTTCTTCAGGTTCTCCAGCTCCAGGGTAACCTTCTCGATCATCTGGGCGAAGGAGGTCAGCTCCTGGGAGCTGGCGGCCTGGGTTCGGGCATATACCGAGGTATGCTCCGATTCGGCCTGCACCTGCTCCAGCGTCTTTTGTATGCTTCCCAGCTTGGCTTGAATGGTTTCCAAGGCTTCCCGGGAACGGCTTGCGAGCTTGCGGACCTCGTTAGCGACCACTTCAAAGCCTCTGCCGTGTTCACCCGCCCGTGCCGCTTCAATCGCGGCATTCAGTCCCAGCAGATGGGTCTGTTCGGAAATTTCCTTCATCAGATCGCCCATGCTGTGGATATCCCCTACTTCTTTATGCAGCTCGCGCACCATTTCATTCGATTTCTCTTGGGCTTCCGCTGTTTGAATGGCTGTATCGGCTACCTCCTGGCTGCTGCTGCTCAGTTCCACCATCATTGATGCCAGCTCCTGAATGGACGCGCTGATTCCGTGCAGCAGCCTGTCCTGCTTGTCCACCAGCTTTTGGATCTTGTCCTTTTCGTCCGCTTCATACGCCTCGAGCACCAACTGCGAATCCATGTTGAACATTTTGCTCAGGGCGTGGAAGACCTCCAGCCATCCCTCCGGCTGGGCTTTCTGCAGATGGAACATGGCAATGTCGAGATAGACCATATACGTTCCCAGATACCAGTCGGTCGTCAGACCGACCCGGGAATGGGCTTTGCCGACCTGCAGACGCTTCTGGATGAAGGCCTCGTCAATCATGCCGTCTGTCACCGACAGAAAATACCACCTCTGGGTGGTCTTCAACCGCTCTACGGTGCTGTGAGTGCTGATGATCTCCACCAGTTCGGGCGCTTTCGTAATTCGCTGGTATAGCTCTTCCACCACCGCGTCGGCAATTTCCTCAAAGACCGCCCGGCTGTTCTTCAGTAAATCCAGGTCCCCGTCGGTCAGTCCCAAATATTCAAGTTGCTTTTTCCGGTTTCCCGTCAGATTGATCATTTGTTTTCCCTCGCCTTTCGTCCCTTGTATGTAACTTTTCAATTTAATAGCTAACTGTTATATATTCGTCATAATTCGATAAATTCCTTTCAAATCCCGGCAAAATTTCAACTTTTCTTAATTCCCTCGGCCCCAGTGTTTTGCCAGTTGAATAAGAACGTACATTCCCTTATAATAAACACACAATGCGAATATATGTTCTGACTATGTGCATATCTCAGACATTGGTGACCGCTTACGGACACAGAAGACGCTATTGGGTGAAGACGGTGCCATAAATATCGGGGGATAGGCAAGTTCCGGATCCTTGCAAGTTTCCTGAGCAGTATGCATAACCAAAATGTATGTTCTGATCGAAGGGGGCGGGATGAGATTATGGCAGACAAAATCATTTTTCTTGTGGATATGCAAAGCTTTTATGCCAGCGTGGAGAAAGTCGCCAACCCGCAGTACAAAGACCGGCCCGTCGTTGTAGCCGGCGATCCGGCGCGCCGGTCGGGCGTTCTGCTCGCCGCCTGTCCAATCGCCAAGAAGCACGGCGCCGCCACGGGCATGCGCTTGGGCGAAGCGCTGAAGCAGTGTCCCGAGTTGGCCGTCGTTCGCCCGCGGATGCAGGAATATATCAACGTCTCGATCCGCATTTCCGAAATCCTTGAACGCTACAGCGATCTCGTGGAGCCCTATTCGATCGACGAGCAATTCGTCGACGTGACGGGCAGCCTGGTCCTGTTCGGCGATCCGGAAACGATCGCCCGCAGCATCCAGCAGGCCGTCCTGGAGGAAACAGGCATTTACGCCCGGGTCGGCATCGGCCCCAACAAGGTGCTGGCGAAAATCGCCTGCGACAACTTCGCCAAAAAAATCGGTCCCGGCATTTTCCGGCTGACCGAGGAAAACATGCGGCAGATGATGTGGCCGCTTCCCGTCACCGGCATGTTCGGCATTGGCAGCCGGATGGATCGCCACTTGCGTCGGCTCGGCATCCACACCATCGGGGATCTGGCCAATTTTCCGCTGGAACGGCTGACCCGGCTGTGGGGCATTCAGGGCCATGTGCTGTGGATGACGGCCAACGGCATTGATTACTCTCCCGTATCTCCGGCTACCCATGAGGCTCAGAAGGCCATCGGGCACCACATGACGCTGCCGCGCGATTACGCCGCAGCGGAAGAGATTCACGTCATCCTCTTGGAATTGAGCGAAGAGGTGTGCCGGCGGGCCAGAAGCAAACGGGTGAAAGGAGAAACCGTAACCGTGGGCTGCCGCGGAGCGGACTTCGACCACCCGACGGGATTTCACCGCCAGATGAAACTGTCCGATGCCACAAACCACGGCGCCGATGTGTATCGAGCCGCCGTTAAATTGCTTGAGAAGCACTGGGACGGACTCCCGGTGCGCAGTGTCGGCGTCACGCTGTCGCAGTTTTCCCCCGACACGCAGGTTCAGCTCCATCTCTTCCGCGATCTGGATAAAGAGCGAAGGCTGGACTCGGCCATCGACGCGATCAAAGCCAAATACGGGACCGTTGCGGTCGTAAGGGCCGCTTCCCTGACAAAGGCCGGGCAGGCATACGACAGGGCAGGCAAAATAGGAGGGCATTACAAATGAGTGAACCGAAGGGCTTGAAGCGGGGGAATTTGCTGTGGGAGGGCAGCCGCATGATGCTTCCCGAGCATCGGGAGCAGCTGCTCGAATACCGGCGGAAGCAAAAGGAATTTCAAGTCCCCGAGCTGGATGAAGACCAAATCTCGAAAATCAACCGCATGCTTGCCGAAGCCGTTCGGGAAAAGCGCCCGGTGACGGCCGTTTGCATCGGCCTTTACGGTCCGGAAGCGTTCAGCGGGTACGTCAAGCGGGTGAATCCCGCCAAAAAACGGCTTGAAATCCAGCAGCAGGACAGCGAAACGGCAGTGCTGGATCTCGCCAAATTGCTCAAAATCGAATATGCCGATGGGGCGGAATAACCGTCGACAGCCGCATCAACGGAACATGGCCCATAATTTGATGAGGTGAAATTTGTTGTTCGGATCGATCTGCTGGGCGATGACAAAATCGACGATTTGATTCGACTGCTGTTCGGTCAGCTTTTCATTCAGCGCGCGGGAGATTTTCCCCAGAAGCTTTCTTACCGTTGCGCGGTTTTGCAAATCTTGCTTGGTGACGCCGTCCAGAATATTCTTTACCCGCTCCTTGGCAGCGGGATTTTTCATTTTGCGCTTGACCTTTTCCACAAGCTCGCTGCTGATTCCGTACTGCTGATAGCTCACCTTCAACACCTCCGCTTCCAGTCATCCATTAATTATATGACCGAAGCGAAGGGGCTGTGCCTATCTTGAAAATTCACTTCCTCTATAATTTCATTCAATGTGAATTCTTCGAGGACGCATCGCGCGCCATTTTCATCATCTGCCGATGAAAATGGCATGGGACGTCAAGATAAAAGACTCAATCCAAACGTTCGCCGTTAAAGATTTGTTCGCGCTGGAGATACTGTCTGAGCGGCAAATACTGCCGCGCAGTCCAAAAATCCTGTCGCGCAACCAGCTCCGCCGCATCGTCTCTGGCCATCTCCAGAATATGAAAATCATGTGTCATATCGGCCAGCCTGAAATCCGGAAGCCCGCTTTGCTTGATGCCGAACAGATCGCCCGGCCCCCTCAGCTCCAAATCCCTCCGGGCGATTTCAAACCCGTCATTGGTTTCCGTCATGACCTTCATCCGTTCGACCCCTGTTTCCGTTTTCGGGTCCGCCATCAGAAGGCAGTAGGATTGGTGCTCTCCCCGGCCCACCCTGCCGCGAAGCTGGTGAAGCTGGGACAGCCCGAAACGGTCGGCGTCGTATATCAGCATGACCGTGGAATTGGGAACATTCACCCCGACTTCGATCACGGTCGTGGAGACGAGCACCTGAACCCGATTGGCCAAAAAATCGGACATCACCCGATCCTTTTCAGCGGCGGACATTCTGCCGTGCAGCAGCCCGATTCGCAGCTCGGGGAGAGCCTGTGACAACTGAAGGTGAACGTCGATCGCATTTTGCACGTCCAGCTTGTCCGACTCTTCAATCAAGGGACAGATCACATAAGCCTGGCGGCCTGATGCGATTTCCTTGCGGAAAAACCCGATCACCCGGTCCATCATCTGATGCTTGATCCAGTAGGTTTTAATCGGCTTTCTGCCCTTCGGCAGCTCCTTGAGCGTGGAAATATCCATATCGCCGAAAGCGGTAATCGCCAGCGTGCGCGGAATCGGCGTAGCCGTCATCGTCAGCACATCCGGATGCATGCCCTTCCTGCGCAGAATGGCCCGTTGATTGACCCCGAAGCGGTGCTGCTCGTCCACGACGATAAGACCCAGGCTACGGAAAATCACATCCTCCTGAATCAAGGCATGCGTGCCGATGACGATATCCACCAAGCCCATCTGCACAGACGCCAGCACATCCCTGCGCTGCCGGTCGCCAAGGCCTCCGGTCAGCAGAGCCAGTTGGATGCCGTATGGCGCAAACAGGGCTTCAAGCGAACGCAAATGCTGCTCAGCCAAAATTTCCGTAGGGACCATCAATGCCCCCTGGTAACCGGCTTTCACCGAAGCGAACAGCGCCACGGCGGCGACGACGGTTTTGCCGGAGCCGACATCCCCCTGAAGCAGCCGGTTCATGCTGGCCGGCCGGCGCAGATCGTGCAGAATTTCGGCAATCACTTGCTTTTGCGACGGCGTCAGCTGAAACGGCAGCGAACGCGCAAACGCGCGAACCGCTTCCGAATCAATTTGCTGGGCTAGGCCGTCCGCCCTGCTTCGAGTCAGGAAGCGAAACGCGTGCAACTTCAATTGGAACAGAAACAGCTCCTCATATACCAGCCGATTTCTGGCCTCCTGCCCGTCGCGTGCGTCCTGCGGCCGGTGCATGAGCCAAACCGCTTTTCTCCTTGCCATCCACTCCCGTTTCCTCACCAATTCCTCCGGCAAAATTTCCTCCACCAGCATTCCGTACTGCTCAAGCGCTTGGCGAATCACCCTGCGGAGCCATTTCTGCGCAATCGTTCCGCCGATCGAATAAACGGGCTGCAGGGTTCCGGACTGCGCATCCTTTGCCCCCGGAAATTCCGAGTCAGAAACTGTAAGCTGCTTTCGTCTTTGGTCCCATTTGCCGGTCAGGACAATCTCCTGTCGGGGCTGCAGCTTGTCTTTCAAAAAATGACGATTAAACCAGACCGCAGTAACAAAAAAACGGTCAACCATCACCTTGCAGGCCAACCGCGATTTATTCCTGCCGAACATCTGCACTGAGGGTTCACCGTATATGGTGCCTTGCAAAGTAATTTTCTCACCGTCCTTCACCAAGGACAGATCGCGAATGCGGTAATCCTCATAGCGAAACGGATAATATTCCAAAAGATCGGCAACCGACCGAATGCCCAGCTCCTGCAAATCCTTCGCTTTTTGCGCTCCAACCCCGAGCACTTCCTTTACCGAAACCTCATGCAAATCCATCATATCAAGCCCGGCTTGCAAACACCGCGATGACGCCCGGACCGACATGGGTTCCGATCACCGGTCCGATCACGGTGTGTAAGGAATCCGCTGCATTCAGATTTTCTTTCACCATTGCTTCCAGCTCTTGGGCCGCATCCGGAGCCTTGCCATTGGCCACAGTCAAATGGATCGGTTGATCCGCAAAGTCCTCTTTCAACAGCGAAATTATGCGGGCTACCGCTTTCTTATGTCCTCTGACCTTATCAACGGGAGTCACTTCGCCCTCATCGTCAATCGTCAAAATCGGCTTGATGTTCAAAAGCGAACCGAACAGAGCGGAGGCCTTGCCGATCCTTCCGCCCTTATATAAATATTCCAGCGTGTCCACCAGAAAATACAGGCGGGTTCCTCCCCGCATCCGGCGGATTTTATCCTGAATGTCTTGTTGATTTGCATCCTGCTTAGCCAACTCGGCCGCAGCGACAACGAGCATGCCGAATCCATACGATGCCGATTTCGAATCGATCACGGTAATTCTCGGACTGTTGTTCAAAAGCGATTTGGCCAATACCGCCGATTGATACGTTCCGCTCAGCGCCGAGGAAAGATGAATCGATAAAATCTCCGCATCCGGATCCTCAAGCAGCCGTTTGTAAACATCCACAAACTCTACCGGGGACGGCTGAGATGTGGTGGGAAGCTCTTTCGAATCAACCAGCTTTCGATAAAACTCATCGGTTTGAATCGTAACCGCATCCTGGTACGTTTCTTTGCCGAAATGAACCTTGAGCGGCACCATCTCGATACCGAGCCGTTTCCTCACTTCTGCCGGAATGTCTGAAGTACTGTCCGTAACAATATGAATCGGGCTCAATAAGATCACCTCACAAGAATTAGGCATCGCGATGAAATAACTTCCACTAAATTGGCAGAAAAGATCAATTAAACCGCTTGATACTTTCCCGCCAAAAGTGGAACTAATTCCATCGCGAGCCCTTACTCAACGGAAAAAAGATAATAATACAACGGTTGTCCGCCGTAATGCAGCTCTATTTCAGCATCGGGGTAAGTATCGTTCAAGAATTTGAGCAGCTCGGCTGTCTGCTCTTCAACGGCATCCTGACCCGTAAAAACTGTCACGATTTCATCCTCTTCCGAGATGATCGACTCAAGCAGCTGCTTGCCGGTTTGAATCAAATCCGGGGAAGAAATGACGATTTTGCCATCGGCGATTCCCAAAAAATCGCCTTCCTTAATCTGCAGTCCGTCAATTTTCGAATCCCGAACCGCGAACGTGATCTGCCCCGAGCGAATTTTCGACATCGCCCTGTTCATGTCTTCTACATTCCGGGACAATTCTGCCTTCTCTTGAAACGCAAGGATAGCCGCCATCCCCTGCGGAATCGATTTGCTTGGGATCACTGCAATTTCTTTATCCACCAGTTCTTTGGCCTGCTCCGCCGCCAAAATAATATTGGAGTTATTCGGAAAAATAAAGATTTTTTCGGCTTTCACTGCGGAAATGGCATTCATGATGTCTTCCGTGCTGGGATTCATCGTCTGTCCGCCCGCAAGCACATAATCGACCCCGAGACTTTGGAAAATCTCAGCAATTCCCTCGCCCATAGCCACGGCAATCATTCCGTATTCCTTGGCGCCTTGTTCCGCATCAACGGCTTTTGAACGAACAGGCAGTTCAGCAGAATTGGCCCGCGCCGCATCCTGCTCCAGAATATGCGTATGCTGATCGCGCATATTTTCGATTTTGATCCGGCTTAAATCCCCGTAGTTCATCGCCAAATTCATGGCTGTTCCGGGATATTCGGCATGAATATGCACCTTGACCAGGTTGTCGTCGGCAACCACCAGCAGAGAATCTCCGATCTCCGACAAATCCTTGCGGAATTTGGACTCGTCAAATACAACACCGGGCACTTTACCGGGCTTCAAATTGACCAAAAATTCCGTGCAGTACCCGAATTCAATATCTTCCGTCGCCAGATGAGACTGGGCGCTTCTCGAGCTTTCCATTCGATGGGCTTCTTCAGCCAAATCGGCAACCCGGATCGGGCTTTCGCCGCGTTCCTCATCCTCCGCGACAGCAATCATGGACGGATGATTAAAGCCTTCATCGATTCTTTCGCCGCTCAACGCATGGATAAATCCTTCATATATAATAACGAGCCCTTGCCCGCCGGCGTCAACTACACCAACCTGCTTGAGCACCGACAGCAATTCCGGTGTTTGCTTCAGCGCTTGCTTGGCCCGAACCAGCACTTCCTTCATCAGTTCGGAGATATCGTCCGTTCTTCTGGCAAACAAGGCGGCCTGTTTGGCCGCTTCCTTGGACACGGTCAGAATGGTTCCCTCCACCGGCTTGACCACTGCCTTATAAGCGGTATCCACCCCTTGCTGCAAAGCCGATGCGAACTGCACAGCATTCATTTCTTCAAAAGCCGAAGCGAATTTCGCAAAACCTCGAAACAGCTGGGAAAGAATGACCCCCGAATTCCCCCTCGCTCCCATCAGCAGGCCTTTGGCAAAAACCTCCGACGCTTTGCCGATATGCGAGGACGGCTTCTTCTTTAATTCCTCGACCCCGGACGTCAGCGTCAGATTCATGTTCGTTCCCGTATCCCCGTCAGGCACCGGAAAGACGTTCAAAGCATTCACCTGTTCGGACCGGGCATGCAGAAATTCCGATGCGGAGAGTGCCATTTGCAGCAAATCTGAACCGTTAATAAAGCGCTTACCCAAAGATGATTTCTCCTTCCTAACGGGATACGCGAACCCCTTGTACAAATATATTCACATGATCCACATGAAGCCCGACGATCTCATTTAGAACATACTTCACTTTTACCTGTATATTATGTGCCACCTCGGAGATTTTCGTTCCATAGCTGACGATGATATATAAATCAAGATGAAGCGAGTCGTTTTCCCTGCGGACTTCCACGCCGCGCCCCAAATTTTCCCTTCGCAGAATTTCAGCGATGCCGTCCTTCAATTTTCGCGATGCCATGCCGACCAACCCGTAGCAATCCAGTGCGGCCGAACCGGCAACCACTTTAACCACCTCGTCGGAGATAACGACTTTACCGCCTTCATTCACCAGTTCCATGGGCATCTTCCACCATCTCCTTCTAGAGATATTATGGTTTATTACTCATTGTACTATAATCAAAATAACAAATAAATGCAATAACATCTTTCGCTTTATTGACTTTCGTTTTTTTAATATGCTATGATATTTAAGTATGTTTTCAATGGGATCCAAAGGGAATCAGGGGGGGTGTAGCAATGTCCCGCAAATGTTATGTTACCGGGAAATCGCCTAAAAAAGGCAATAACGTTTCCCATGCCAACAACAAGACGAAACGTACTTGGGGAGTGAACGTTCAAAAGGTTCGCATTCTCGTGGACGGAAAACCGAAACGCGTGTACGTAAGCACTCGCGCGCTTAAATCGGGGAAAGTGGTTCGCGTTTGACATACCGGAAGGATAGACGAAAAGCACCTGCCAACGGTGCTTTTTCCTTTTCACTTATGGCTCGCGATGAAATTAGTTCCACTTTTGGCGGCAAAGCATCAAGCGGTTTAATTGATCTTTGCAGTCAATTTAGTGGAAGTTATTTCATCGCGAAGCCTTATTCAACTTCCGCTCTTCGCCATCAGCTTAATTTTTGTTGAGTGTATTCAGGATCGCCTTCACAAAGCCTCCCAAAAACCTCGGAAGTTTAATCGTATAAAATTTCATAATGAGCCCTCCCAAGCTTTTTTGAACTTGCCATTGCCCCATCTCTCTATCATATATATTCCGCACTCCGGAAAAGGTGCCTATCTTGAAAGGATGAAATGCACAGCCCATAAAAAAAGTTACATGGAGCGAGACTCCATGTAACCATTATATTCCACGGGATCGGGGATTATGCCTGTCTTTGAGTGAACGCTTGCCTGCGGATGCCGGAAATCGCCTCCCGGCGGTCGGACGTTCCGAATACCGCATTTCCCGCGACAAGCACGTTCGCCCCGGCGTCAACGACACGTTTGGCCGTCTCGGGATTAATCCCTCCGTCCACTTCAATCTCGACGTGCTGCAGCCCGCTGTCATTCAACTGCTGCCGCAGAAGACGGATTTTCGGCAGGGTGCCGTGAATGAATTTCTGTCCGCCGAAGCCCGGATTCACAGTCATGATCAGAATCAGATCGACATCCGAAAAAATCGGCTCGATTGCCGACACCGGCGTGGCCGGATTAAGCGCCACACCCGCTTTCACACCCTGGTCCTTGATCAATTGCAGGGTTCGGTGCAAATGCCGGCAGGCCTCCGCATGCACGGTTATCCAATCCGCGCCCGCCCGCGCAAAATTCGGAATATATCTGTCCGGCTCTTCAATCATCAAATGCACATCCAACGGCAGTGAAGTCGTCGGCCTGACCGCTTCGACCACCAACGGTCCAATGGTAATGTTAGGCACAAAATGACCGTCCATCACATCGACATGAATCCAGTCGGCCCCTCCGCGTTCCACATCCTTGATCTCTTCCGCCAACTTCGCAAAATCCGCCGACAAAATCGACGGAGCAATCCGTATCATATGCTCAATACCTCCTCTTGCGATCCTTGATCTCCTGCAAAAATTGCAGGTAGTTCGCATACCGGTGGCCGGCTATCCGCCCCTCTTGCTTGGCCCGGATCACGGCGCAGCCCGGTTCCTGCGCATGCAGACAGCCTCTGAACTTGCAGTCCGATGCAAAGCTGCCGAATTCCCTGAAAGATTTCCCCAACTCCTCCGCTTCGATCTGCATGAAATCGAGCTGGCTGAATCCCGGCGAGTCGGCGACAAAGCCGCCTTTTTCCAATGGCAGCAATTCCACGTGCCGGGTTGTATGCTTTCCCCTGCCAAGCCGCATGCTGATCGAACCGGTTTCCAGCTGCAACCGGGGCATGATCGCATTCAGCAAGGAAGATTTGCCAACCCCCGACTGTCCGGCAAACACGCTGATGCTGCCCTGAATACGGTCGCGGACACGCTGTACGCCTTCCTTGGTTTTGATGCTGACCGGGATGATCTCATAGCCGATCTGCTCATAGACTGAGCGAATTTCCGCAATCGTGAATCCGCAGCTTAAGACACGGTCTTCGCTTTCCAACAGATCCAGCTTGGACAGACAAATGACCGCATCCACCCCGGAGCTTTCCGTATGCACGAGAAATTTATCGAGCAGCGTCAAATTCAAATCGGGTTCCACCAAGGAAAAAATCAGTACGGCCAGATTCACGTTCGAAATGGGCGGACGAATCAACTCGGAAGTTCGGGGCAAAATCTGCACAACCGTACCTTCTCCGCTTTCCTCTGTCTCATAAATCACACGATCGCCGACCAAGGGCATGATCCCTTTGATTTTGAATACTCCACGGGCCCGGCATTGCACGGAATCTGCTCCGGGAGCATCCGGCAGAACATAATAGTACCCGCTCAGCGCTTTGATGATCAATCCTTCTGGCATGCACGTCCCTCCGTAAACAATTTCCTAATGGCCGCTCGGTGCAGGCGGTTTGCCGGAAGATGCGGCAGTTCCGCCGGAAGGCTGATGACCCGTGCCGGACGGATTAGCTGAAGGCAAGCCTTCGGAAAACGTTGATTCCTGCTGAGCGCGCTGCGCGTCCAGATAGGTTACGGTGATGCTGTCAGTCGGCTGTCCGTCCTTATATATGGTGATTACGGCATTCGTCTTCTTGGATACAACGACCGGGACAGAATAATGCGTTTGTGAGGTAATGTCCTCACTTTTCCAGTCCCGCTCGCCTTTTGCATCGCTGACCGTAATTTTCACTGCCGTATTTTGCCCTTCGACTGTCGGACTGACCGCAATGCTCTTGATCGCTTCCACCGCATCCTCGGCCAAGCCCGTGCTTACCCAGATCGTGATTTCCTGCCCCGGATCTACTTGCGCGCCGGGCTCAAAAGGCCATTGCTTAAATATATACCCCTCCGGAAAGTAGCTTTTTTCGCGCTGAATGTTCTTTTCATCGATCTTCAGATTGGATTTGGTAATCAGCGCAATCGCCGCACTTTCCTTCATTCCGACCAAATCGGGCATTTCCACCGTTCCCTGGCCTTTGCTCACCGTAAACGTGAACGTCGCCGTTTTGGGATCATATTCCTCCTGAGGAACCGGTATTTGATCGATGATCGTTCCGGCGGGTTGATCGCTTTTCACTTCCTTTTTGACGATCTGGTCCGGATTGAATTTGGCTTGAAACTCACTAAGAACGGTTTCCCACAGCATCCCCTTATAATTTTGCATGATTGCCATCTCTTTGCCCTTGCTGACGATCAGCTTGATCGAGGAATGAAGCTTCACTTTATAGCCCGACTTTTCCTGCTGCAGCACAATTCCGTTAGGAACGTTGTCGTCGAAGCGGTATTCGATCGGACTGGCGCTCAATCCGGCTTCACCCAGCTTCGTCCTGGCATCCTCCAGCGTCATGTGCTCCACATTGGGCACTTCCACATCCGGCACCTTGATCAGCTTTTGCACATAAGCGATCCCGTACCACATCGCCGCCAGAAGAATAATGATGACCGCAAACCAAACGACCGGCTTGATCCACGAATTCTTTTTCCCGGACTTGGACTCAAGCCCTTTCCATTCCACCGAGGCTTCCCGTTCCTCCTCCGAATCCGCGGCGCGGCGGGAACGAATCGCCGGCATCACCCGGGTTTGTTCATGATCCTCATCCATCCGCTCCTGACGGGAAAAGGCAATTTTCGGCTCATTCAGCTTCTGCGGAAGCAGACAAGTTTCCAGATCATGAAGCATATCGCGTGCGGACGCATAACGCTCCTCCGGATTTTTGCGCATCGACTTTAAAATGATGTTCTCAACGCTTTGCGGAATCATCGGGTTGACCTTCCGGGGTTCCTCCACATCTTCCTGAAGATGCTTCAGCGCCACGCTGATCGGACTTTCCCCCAAAAACGGAAGCCTCCCGGTCAGCATTTGATACATCACGATTCCCAGCGAATAAATATCTGATTTTTCCCCTTGCGACACCCCTTTGGCATGTTCAGGCGAAAAATAGTGAACGGAGCCGATGACCGATCCGGTCTGGGTAATATCGGAGGCGGTTGCCGCCCGGGCAATCCCAAAATCGGTAACCTTGACCCTGCCGTTTTTGCCGATCAAAATGTTGTGGGGCTTGATATCGCGGTGAATGATCTGATTATGGTGGGCGTGATCAAGCGCGTCGCAAATCTGCGTGGCAATATGGACCGCTTCTTCAACCTGCAAAGGAGCATGCTCCTTGATCTTTTCATTCAGGTTCGTGCCTTCCACATATTCCATGACAATATAATGAATGTCTTGTTCTCTTCCGACATCGTAGATGCTCACGACATTCGGGTGGGAAAGCGATGCCGCCGACTGCGCTTCGCGCCGGAAGCGGCGGATGAATTCCTCGTCGTGCACAAACTGCTGCCGCAGCACCTTAACGGCGACTTTGCGGTTCAATAAACTGTCATGTCCCTTGTAAACTAAGGCCATCCCGCCTCCGCCGATGCGTTCAATGATTTCATAGCGCCCGCCCAGAACTTGTCCGATCACGATCTCACCCCTTTTCTTCGTCATCCGCCTGCACATTGGCAAGCAAAACGACAGTAATGTTGTCATCTCCCCCTGCTTGCAGGGCGCTTTGTACCAGAAGGTTCGCTTTAGATTGCAGTTCCTCCCCGGAACGGAGAATGGCCGTGATCTGACCGTCATCAAGCAGACTGCTTAAACCGTCGCTGCACAGCAGTAATACGTCTTCCTGTTTCCATGCATCAATACAGAGATCCACTTCAACCTGCTCATCGGTACCCAGCGCTCGTGTCAGCACATTTCTGCGGGGGTGGGAATTCGCTTCTTCCGGGGATATTTGTCCGGATTTGACCAGTTCATTCACAAGCGAGTGATCCTCAGTGAGTTGGATCATGAATTCATCGTCCAGTTTATACGCACGGCTGTCTCCAATATGAGCGATGATGATGAGTTCATCGGAAACCAGGGCGACGACGATCGTCGTCCCCATTCCCTGATATTGTTCCTGACTGGAGGCGATTTCAAACACCTCCCGGTTGGCCTTGCGCACCGCATCAGCAATCCTTTGACCGCATTCCTCGGGACTCATGCCGGGCTCAATATTTTGCAGCTCCCGCTTTACCGTATCTATCGCAATCTGGCTGGCGATATCGCCGGCCTGATGGCCGCCCATTCCGTCCGCCACAATGGCCAACGTAAATCCGTTCAAACGGTTCTGCACCACGGCACGATCCTCATTCACCGTGCGGATGAGACCCACATCCGATTTGAGTGCGGTTTTCATGCTATGTTCACCTCGCAGTCGACTCCATATGTTTGGCCCTGAGCTGTCCGCAGGCCGCGGCGATGTCTCCGCCCTGCTCTCTGCGGATCGTGGCATTGATATGATTGTGCTGCAACACGTTCAGGAACGCGAAGATGTCGTCACGCGATGTCCTTACATAATTTCGTTCGGGAACGTAATTCACCGGAATCAGATTGACATGGCACAAAATATCCAGCCCGTTCAGAACCTCGGCCAGCTCTTGGGCATGCTCCGGACGATCGTTCACGCCTCCGATCAAGGCATATTCAAAAGTGATTCTTCTTCCGGTTGTTTGATAATAATACTGCAGCGCTTTAAGCACTTCGGCAAAAGGATACCTTCGATTGACAGGCATCAGCTTGGAGCGCAATTCGTCATTCGGGGCGTGAATCGATATCGCCAGGTTGATCTGCGTCTGTTCGTCGGCGAAACGATAGATCGAGGGGACGATTCCGCTTGTGGAAACCGTAATATGCCGCTGCCCGATATGCAAGCCTTTCTCATGAATCGTGATCCTCAAAAAATCCATGAGCGCATCATAGTTCTCAAACGGCTCGCCGGTTCCCATGACAACGATGCTGCTGACTCTTTCCTGCTCTTTGTCAAGGAGTCTCTGCGCTTCCAGCACTTGGGCGACTATCTCGCCTGCAGTCAGATTCCGCTTCAGTCCGCCGAGCGTGGAGGCGCAGAAAGTGCAGCCGATCCGGCAGCCAACCTGGGTCGTAACGCACACACTGTTCCCGTAATTGTGGCGCATGATCACGGTTTCGATCGCATGGTCGTCATGCAGGCCGAGCAGCAGCTTGACCGTCCCGTCGGAGGAAACCTGCCGGGTAATTTCCTTCAGGATTACAAATTGAAAGGATTCCTCCAATTTTTGCCTCAGCGATTTGGGCAGGTTGGTCATTTCCTCAAATGCGCCAACCCGCTTCACGTAAAGCCAATCAAAAATTTGACCGGCCCGAAAAACGGGTTCGCCCTGTTCCTTGACCCATTCCCGCAGCCGTTCCATTGTCAAATCATAAATGAACGTTTTCACATTTATCACGCTGCCTGTCGATTTTTTCAAATCCGCAAGTGCTTCTTGAAAGGGTCTATCTGTTGCTTATCCGTTCCATTTTATCACAAATGTTCAGCCAACCAAAACCTTCTTTACCCGTCCGGTGATTTTCTTTTCAATCTTGCGATAAAAAAGCCGTCGGAATGAAAGTGGTGCGGCAGAATCCGGACCATGCCGGCAGACAGCATCGCTTTTTCACGCACGGGCTCAGGCAGCATCGCTTCCAGCTCGGGATCCGGTTCGAATTCGGGAAACTGCTCAAGAAACCGCGCGATCATCCCCTCGTTCTCTTCCCGCATCAGCGTGCAGGTGCTGTAAACCAAGACTCCCCCCGGCTTTAGCAGATTGCGAATGTCCGACAGAATCGAAAACTGGATGTCGGTAATCCCTGCAATTTCCCGTTCGCTTTTGGACCATTTGACATCCGGCTTGCGCCGGATCACGCCCAGACCCGAACATGGGGCATCCAGCAGGATCCGGTCAAAGCTGCCTTCCGCAAAACGTTCCGACAGATGCGCGGCATCCGTCACTTGGGTGCGGATGCAATTCAACCCAAGGCGCCCGGCCTGGGCTTCGATCAGCTTCTTTTTATGCTCATGCACGTCATTCGCCCAGATCGTTCCCATGTCATGCATCTTTTCGGCAAGGTGGGTCGTTTTGCCCCCCGGCGCCGCGCAGCAATCGAGAACCTGCATGCCCGGCTGCGGATCGGTGATTTCCGAGACCAGCATCGAGCTTTCATCCTGAATGGAAAACTCTCCGGCGGCATACCCTTCGGCCAACGCGAGGTTGCCTCCGCTCCTCGCCACAATCCCGGAAGCGGCGATCTCGGATGCTTCCGCCTGCAAGCCTTGATTTCGCAGCCGTTCTAGCAGAGCCGTGCGTTCAAGCTTTAACGTGTTGACCCGAATGCTGCTTTTTGGAGGCTCATTGTTGGAAGCACAGATTTGCTCGGCAGTCCGCTCGCCGTATTGCTTGATCCACTTGGACACCATCCATTCGGGATGAGAATGCTGCAGGGCAATTCTCTTCACGGGAGGCAGATTGTCCGGTATAGTCAATTCTTCCCTGCTCCGCAGCACGTTTCGCAGAACCCCGTTGACCAGGCCCGATATTCCCCGATGCCCTTTCTTTTTGGCGATTTCCACCGCTTCATGAACCACCGCGTGAGGCGGAATCCGATCCAGGTAATACAGCTGATAAAAACTCAGCCGGAGCAAGCTCGACACCCACGGCTGAAGCTTTTCCAGCCCCTTGTTGACGAAGCGCTGCAGGAAATGATCGATTGTATTGTTCCGCTGTATCGTCCCGTATACGATTTCCGTCACCAGCGAAGCATCGAGCCGTTCCAGTTTGTACCTTTCCAGAGTTTGATTCAACAGCAGATTGCTGTAGGCCTGATCCTCAGCCACACGGGTCAGGATCTCCAGCGCCACCTCGCGCGCGCTCAATTTTTTGTTCCTTCGCGAATCCTTTTCTATATTCACCCGATCCTTTTCCTTATTCACCGGTACCATCTCCAAAGACAGTGCCGCCCGAAATAATCGTGCCTCTAGCAAATTCCCCGACGGTCATTTTTTTCTTGCCCGCGGGCTGGATCTCCGTCAGTCGGACCGATCCGCTGCCCGTAGCCACCCGAATTCCTTTTTCATTCATCTCCAGAACGGTTCCCGGGGCGGTCTGCAGACCTCTGGAAGCGGCCGGAATTTGAACATCGGATTCCCGCTCGTCCAGCTTCGGATTCCGGCAGGCCCATACTTTCATGACTTCGCCATTCCAGATTGTATATGCCCCCGGCCACGGACAAAGTCCCCTGACCTGATTATAAATTTCCAAGCTGGATCGGCTCCAGTCGATTTTTTCATCCGCTCTTGTGATATTGCGCGCATAGGTGGCCTGCTCATGATTTTGCGGGATCGCCCGGATGCTGCCGTCCAGCATCCCTGGCAGCGTTTGAATCAATAATTGGGCACCCGCCTCGCTTAATTTGTCATGCATCGTGCCTGTTGTGTCCGAATCCAGGATCGGAACCTCAACCCGGCTGATCATGTCGCCGGTGTCCAATCCCTCGGCCATATACATGATCGTCACCCCGGTGACCGCTTCTCCGTTCATGACTGCGTAATGGATGGGAGCGCCCCCCCTGTATCGGGGCAGCAGCGAAGCATGAATATTGATGCAGCCGTATTTGGGCATGTCCAAAACCGCCTTCGGCAGCAATTGCCCGTAAGCGGCGGTGACGATCAGATCCGGCTGCAGGGAAGCAAGCTCTGCGACCGACTCGGGATCCCGCAATTTCTGCGGCTGCAGAATGCGGAGTCCGTGCTTTTCCGCTTCCGCTTTAACGGGCGGAGGCGTGAGAATCTGCTTTCTTCCTTTCGGCCGATCGGGTTGGGTGACCACTCCTTTGATGGAATAGCCCGCTTCCAACAGAGCGCGCAGCGGAGAAACCGCAAAATCCGGCGTTCCCATAAACACGATGTTCAAACGATCACCCCTCTTGCAAATTCACTTCCTCTAAAAAATAAGACCGTGAATTTTTATTCCACCTTATGGTTATTTCAGAAAAGGGATGGCACTCCACCGCTGTTAAAACCAGGAATATGAATAGATTTTTGCGGTTAATTCCCTTATTCTTCCATACCATTAGAATAAAAATTTACTAAAACAATCCGTCAGGCATGCTCCAAAATGAATTCTTCAAGGAAGCTTCAGCATGCCATTTTTATCACCTGCAAGGCGACATGAAACCGCATGGGACGTCGAGCTTGAAAATTCAAATGAGCCCCCTACCCTTCCTTCGGTTCGGCTTTATATACAGTTTCCGCCAAATCCGTAAACAGAATTCCGTTCAAATGATCGATCTCATGCTGAAACGCCCGCGCCAAAAATTCCTCCGCCTGCATCGTGAATTCGCTGCCGTTGCGATCCAGTCCTTTGACGGTAACCTTCATCGCTCTTCTCACATCCCCCATCAATCCGGGTATGCTGAGACAGCCTTCAGGACCAAGTTGCTCCCCTTCGCTGTTCACGATTTCGGGATTGATCATCTCGATCAAGCCGTGCTCATCGCCGACATCGATCACAATCACCCTTTTCAGAATGCCGATCTGCGGAGCCGCCAGTCCGACTCCCGGCGCATCGTACATCGTTGCCGCCATATCATCCAACATCTTATGGAGATTCTGCGTGAATTTGGTGACCGGGTTGGCCACCTTCCGCAAAACCGGATCAGGATCTTTTACAATAAAACGAATTCCCATAAGGTCATGCACCGTCCTTGATTTTATAAAATGATAAAAACTACATCATCATTTGCGGATCGACATCCACGCTGATCTGCAGCTTCTCTTTGGATACCGTGTCTTCGAGTCTGGACAGCGCGCCGTCCATGATCCCCGAAATTGCCACATCTCCCCGATATTTTATCATGCATTGAAATCGATATCTATCTTTGATTCTGGATATCGGCGATGCGACGGGGCCCAGCACTTCCAAACGGCCATCCCCGCCGGCGTCGGTTGCATGACGGCTTAACCTCCGCCACTGCTGCCGAATTTCGTCTGCGAGCGTTTCCCCCGCACGCACGAGAAGCGGAATTTGTCCGTGCGACAGTGTTACCAAAATTAATTTCCAGAACGGAGGGTATTCGCGCGCCTCCCGCAGCTTCAATTCCTGCGCTACAAAGCGAGAATAATCGTGCATGCTTGCACATTGTATGCTGTAATGCTCGGGGGTGTAGGACTGAATCACGACTTCACCGGGAAGATGGTGCCGGCCGGCCCTTCCGGCTACCTGAGTCAGCAGCTGAAAGGTTTTTTCCGCGGAACGGAAGTCCGGCAGGTTCAGCACCGTATCCGCCGCTATGACGCCCACCAGGGTAACATACGGGAAATCCAGCCCTTTGGCCACCATCTGCGTGCCCAGCAGGACATCCGCCTGCCGGCTGCGGAACAACTGCAGCCATTTTTCATGCGCGCCTTTTTGATTTGTCGTGTCCACATCCATCCGGATGACGCGAATTCCCGGGAACAGCCTGACCAACTCCTCTTCCACCCGCTGGGTTCCCGCCCCGAAGAATCGGATATGCGCGCTTTTGCATGACGGGCATGAATTGAGTTCGCGCTCGGCATAACCGCAATAATGACAGCGCATGGTTCTTGAATTGTGATGATATGTCAAGGAAATCTCGCAGTGGGGACACCCGGCCACATATCCGCAGGATCGGCACATCACAAAGGTGGAATAGCCTCTCCGGTTCAGCAGCAGAACCATTTGTTCCTGCTTTTGCAAACGATCTTCGATCGCTTGGTGCAGCGCACGGCTGAACATGGAACGGTTGCCGGCCTTTAACTCCTCCCGCATGTCGATGACCTGAACCGCGGGCAAAGGCCTTCCCTGAACCCGTGAAGGCATTTTAAGCAGTTTGTACTCCCCGGTCTGCGTCCTATGATAGCTTTCCAGCGAAGGGGTCGCAGATCCCAACAGAATTACCGCCCGGCTCTGCCGCCCGCGGGCAACCGCAACCTCTCCGGCGTGATATTTCGGATTTTCCTCCTGCTTGTAGGAAGCTTCATGCTCCTCGTCCACAATCAGCAGCCCCAAATTGCTGAACGGAGCAAAGACCGCAGATCGTGCGCCGATAGCAACTTTCACTTTACCCATTTGAATCTTTCTCCATTCATCATATCTTTCGCCATGGGAAAGCCTGCTGTGCAAAACGGCAACCCAATCGCCGAACCGGCTTTTGAACCTTTCGACCATCTGGGGGGTCAGGGAAATTTCCGGAACGAGCACAATCGCCTCCCTCCCCTGATTCAGGCATACCTCAATCGCCTGCAAATAAACTTCCGTTTTGCCGCTTCCAGTCACACCGTGCAGCAGGAACACCTGATGAGTCCGCATGCGCAGGCTGGCGGCAATTTCATCATAAATAGCCTGCTGTTCATCGGTCAGCTGCAGGGAGGTCGTCCGCTCGAACACCCTGTTCTCATATGGATCCCGGAACACCTCAACTTCTCGAAGGGCAATCCAGCCTTTATCCGCCAACGCTTTGACCGCCGATGAGGAAATTCCCTGCCGCTTGGACAAATCGGCCAATTTGACCGGCTCCGGATTCGTCTGCAAATGTTCGATCAGCTGCCTTTGACGCTTCGCGTTCTCCGGGAGCTGGGCCAAGCAGGCTTCAAGCAATTGGGGATTTTCGGGAGGAAATACGGTCAGCACCGTTTTCTTTGACAATCGGTCCTTAATCTCTTGTTCTTCCGCCAACCGTCCCCGTATCAGCATCTCCTTCAGCAGCGGACCATCAGCGGGAAAGCGGCGCAGCAGTTGCTCCATACTCAAGCTTTCTTTGGATAAAATATAATCGATAATTTCCCGCTCTCTATCATCCTCGACTGGCGGCTGCGCTTTTGGCCCGGAAACGATAATTTTTCTTTCATATTTGGCTTTCAACGCACCGGGAATCATGGCTTGCAAAGCGGTAATTTCATGACAGGCATACTTTCTGCTCATCCATCTGGACAGCTCTACAAGCTCCCCGTTCAGCGGGGGTATCGGGTCAAGCACATGTTTGATTTCCCGCATTTTGTGCAGTTCGTAATCGCTGGATTCGCGAAGCTCGACGACAAATCCCTGAATCACCCTCGAACCGAATGGAACGCCCACCCTGCTGCCAACCTCCACCCAAGGCTCCAAGGATGGCGGGATGATGTAATCAAAGGCCCGATTCGTATCTTTGGCCGGAACATCGACAATAACTTTCGCGTACATTGCTCCCCTCCTTTTTCATCCCAGCCGGCTGCTGACGATTTCCAGCAGCTGGTTCGCCACCTCTTGCTTGGACATCATCGGAAGCGAACGGACCAGTCCGTTGCGATCAAAGATCGAAACGATATTCGTAGCCGACCCGAAGCCGGCGCCCTCTTGCGTTACATCGTTGGCAACGATGAGATCGCAGTTCTTCCTCTTTAATTTCTCCATGGCATGCTGCTGGACGCGCTCGGTTTCGGCTGCGAAACCGACAATAAACTGAAAGGTTTTTCGCTCCCCGATCGCTTGCAGAATATCCGGATTTTTTTGCAGGGTGAGCGTCAAAGTATCTTCGTTTTTCTTGATTTTTTGCTCCGCCTGAACCGCCGGACGATAATCGGCCACGGCGGCCGCCTTAATCACCACGTCCGAATCGGCAAAACGCACCATAACGGCTTCAAACATTTCCATTGCGGAGGTAACGGGGACCCATTCCGCCACTTGAGGCGGGGTCAAGGCGGTGGGAGCGGATATCAAAGTAACCACGGCCCCCATCCGAACCGCCGCTTCGGCGATCGCGTAGCCCATCCTGCCCGAGGAATCGTTGGTGATATACCTCACCGGGTCGATGCGCTCCACAGTTCCCCCCGCGGTAACCAGCACCCGCTTGCCTTCCAATGGACGTTCCGGATGCAGCAGGGCGGCAATCCGTGCATAGATTTCATCCGGTTGCGCCAGTCTGCCTTTGCCGACATAGCCGCAGGCCAGTTGGCCTTCTCCGGGCTCGCAGAAGATGACGCCTCTGTCCCGAAGCCGACGGATATTTTCTTGAACGGCGGGATGTTCATACATATGTACATTCATCGCAGGGGCCATCAGGATCGGGGAAGTGACGGCCAACAGCGTCGTGCTCAGCATATCGTCCGCAATCCCGTTCGCCAGTTTACCGATGATATTTGCCGTTGCCGGAGCAATCACGACAAGATCGGCGCGATCGGCTGCATCAATGTGCGAGATAACGGAGGAATCCTTTTCATCGAATGTGTCGATCAGCACATCATTTCTGGACAATGCCTGAAAAGTCAAAGGCGCAATAAACTTTGCCGCCGATTCCGTCATGACGACCCTTACATTCGCGCCGGCCTGTGCCAGCTTGCTGCACAATGCGGCGGCCTTGTAAGATGCGATGCCGCCGCTGACCCCCAATAATATCGTTTTGCCCCGCATGAGCATCTCGTTTCACCGCTTTCCCGATGGTTTCATCCGGCCAGAAAAAAATAACAACCTAGAGAGGTTGTTGTTTGTTATCATGCCGAATGCTGTCACTTCAATTTATCGAATTTGATTAAATTCAAGTAGATTTCTTCCAGCGCAACCCCGACATATTTGTGTGATTTGGGATGAACAAGTTCCGACCTGGCTCCCTCCCGGAGCACCCGGGCCCGTTTGGCCGCCGCAACTACCAGCGAGTACTTGCTTCCCACTTTTTCAACGAGCTCGTCAATCGATGGATACAGCATGCTCTACACCTCTGCTATCATGATTAGGATTGTTTCTCTGAATAGACTTTTTCTAGCATTTCCTTGATTATCGGAAGCATCCTGTCTTTCCTGTGGTGCTCCGCCGTGATGATCGCCTGAATCCGCTCGCAAGCCAATTCCACTTGATCGTTAACGACGGCATAGTCGTAATGTTCAAGGTATTTCAATTCATCCAACGCAGTGGACATCCGGCTGCGGATGGAATCGTCGGTCTCGGTTCCCCGGGTCTCGATGCGGGATTGCAATTCCTCCAGCGAAGGAGGCATCAAAAAAATAAAGATGCCCCCAGGAAACTTTGATCTCACCTTCAAAGCTCCCTGGACCTCGATCTCCAGAATGATATCCTTTCCCTGGTTGATCGTTTCCTCGACAAAACTCCGCGGCGTTCCGTAATAATTCCCGACATATTCAGCCCATTCGAGCAGATCGTCGTTCTCGATCATTCGCTGAAATTGCTCACGAGTTTTGAAAAAATAATTCACTCCGTCGATTTCGCCGGCTCGCGGAGAACGGGTTGTCGCCGAAACGGAATAGACCAGCTCGGTCATATCCTTGCGCAAAGCCGAGCATACCGTTCCTTTTCCCACACCGGAAGGTCCTGACAGAACGATCAGCAATCCTTTTTCCATTTTGCCACATTACTCCTCGCTGTCATCATCCTTGGTCGACAAACGGTGTGCCACGGTTTCAGGCTGAACCGCAGACAATATCACATGATCGCTGTCGGTAATAATGACGGCCCTTGTTCTTCTGCCGTAGGTTGCATCTATCAGCATATGGCGGTCGCGCGCCTCCTGGATGATCCGTTTGATCGGAGCCGACTCAGGACTGACGATAGATATGATCCGATTTGCCGATACGATGTTTCCGAAACCAATATTAATCAATTTGATTGCCAATTTGCTTCCCCCTTACCCAAAATCACCGAAATACATGGCACTATTCTTGCCTGATCCCCGGAAGCCCATACTCCACTGCTCTGCACAGCCACGCTGCCTTAGGCATCACGATGAAATAACTTCTACTAAATTGCCGGCAAAGATCAATTAAACCGCTTGATACTTTGCCGTCAAAAGTAGAACTAATTTCATCGCGAGCCCTTATTCAATGTTCTGAACCTGCTCCCGAATTTTCTCCATTTCCGCTTTCATTTCGATCACTTTAGCGGCAAGTCCGGAATGATTCGCTTTGGAACCGATCGTGTTCACTTCACGGTTCATCTCCTGAATCAAAAAGTCCAGCTTTCTTCCAACAGGGTCCGCCGCCAGCAGCAGCTGCCTGAACTGCCGGAAATGACTCCGCAAACGGGTCAGCTCCTCTTCGATGTTCGAACGGTCAGCCATTAAAGCAACTTCCATGGCAAACCTCGTTTCATCAAAAGCCGCCGAATCGGCCAGCACGTCGCGAATCCGATGCATGAGCTTGTCGCGATATTCCTCGACAACCCGCGGAGCGGTTCGCATCATATCCTCATATAAAGACTCCAGAACGGTTATGCGCTCTTCCAAATCTATAAAAAGATGCTTTCCTTCCGTTTCCCTCATCTCGATCAGTTGGTTCAATGCATCCTGCAGGCATTTCATCAACAAGTCTTCCATTTCGTCGGATGAATCCTCCGGGTCATTCTCGTCTATGCGAATGACTTCCGGGACGCTCAGCAGGTCTTTCAGCGAAAGCGTATCCTGAAACGAATACCGTGCGGATAATTGTTCGGCCGCCTTCAGCAGTCCGTCCACCAACGGCCAGTTGACTTCTACGGTTCGGGATGCATCCACCTCCCGCTCGACAGTGACGAATACGTCAACGCGGCCCCGCTTCACCAGCGATTGGATCGATTTTTTGAACCGTTCTTCAAGAGCCGCCCATTCGCGGGGCATACGGACCATAATCTCGCAGTAGCGGTGATTGACGGATTTCAGATCAATCAGTACATGGAAGCCGCAAGCCGTTCCTCCGGCCTGTCCGAATCCGGTCATACTGTGAATCATTGAGAATCACATCCATTTTACTATTCTAATTCATTTTAGTAATGGGGACAAGTGGAAATCCCGGCGATTCGTCTTCTTCCACACGTATTTCGTCAATTCCGCCGTCATTTCATACAGGAGAAAAGGAGTAATCAAATAAATTCCGTTGAAAACCTTCATCGCCGAATCAAGCAATTCTTCGGCTATTTCCAGACCGACCTTGCGCCCGGCCTCTCCCTCCAAATGGGCCATACGCCTTCTGACCTCATCGGAAAGCTGAATGCCCGGAACCTCGTTGTGCAAATATTCCGCGTTTCTCCCGCTGGCCAGCGGCATGATGCCGATGAAAATAGGCACATTCATATGTTTGGTCGCTTCGTACACCTGTTCGATCTGCAAAGGATCGTAAACCGGTTGAGTCATAATGAAATCGGCTCCGGAATCGATCTTCCGCTGAAGCCGCTGAACCGCTTTATCCAAATGCTTGACATTCGGATTAAAGGCCGCTCCGACGACAAAATTCGCCTTCTGCTTCAACGGTTTTCCGGAGAATGCAAGTCCCTCGTTCAGCTGTTTGATCATCCGGATGATCTCGAAGGACGTCATGTCATATACCGAACTGGAACCGGGAAGGTCTCCGAAGCGCGCCGGATCTCCCGTCACCGCCAGAACGTGGTTGATGCCCAAAGCGTCAAGACCCATCAAATGCGACTGGGTGCCGATCAAATTCCGGTCCCTGCAGGCAATATGCACGAGCGGCCGAATTCCCAGCTTTTCTTTGATCAGCGTACCGATGGCCAAATTGCTCATTCGCGTGAGCGCCAGCGAATTATCGGCCATGGTGATCGCATCCGCTCCCGCAGCTTTCAGCGCTTCAGCGCCCGCCATGAATTTGCCGATATCCAAATCCCTTGGAGGATCCAGTTCAATGATCACCGTGTGACGCTGCCGGACCAGATCAAGGATCGACGGTTCCCCGGCGTCCGGTTCTCCCGGTTCCGCGATCTCGACTGCAGGGCCGCCATCCGCATCCTCTTCGGGCGCAAGCTTCACTGCCGAATCGCCCCGTTCAACCGGCTGATAGCCCTGCACGGCCTTGGCAATCGCGGCGATGTGTTCGGGTGTGGTGCCGCAGCACCCCCCGACGATCCGCGAGCCGAGATCGGCAAACTTCAGCGAGCACTCGGCAAAATATTCCGGCGTCGCCATATAGGTAATTTTCCCATCCACATAATCGGGCATACCTGCATTCGGAAACACGGACAACGGCGCCTGCCGCAATTCCGGCAGCGACTCCATCGACCGCAGGATGCCGTTCGGTCCGGAGCGGCAGTTGAAGCCGATTACATCCGCCCCTTCCTTCATCAGCAGATCAAAGGCTTCCGTCATGGTGTACCCGTCCTGTGTCCTGCTGACGCCCTCCGTGGCAAACTGGCAAATCACCGCCACATCGCTCAAATCCCGCACAATCTTCAAAGCTATCCGCATCTCTTCCAGATCGTAAAAGGTTTCCAGCAAAATTCCGTCGACTCCCGCATCAAGCAGCAGTTCAATCTGATGTTTAAAATCCTGCTTGATCTGTTCAGTCCGCATATTTTTCCGCAAACCGCCGCGAATCGAGCCGACCGAACCGACCACATAAGCGTCCGTACCGACCGCCCCTCTGGCGATGCTCACCCCGGCCCGGTTGATCGCTTCGACTTCGCCTTCCAAGCCGTATTTCGACAATTTCTCGCGGTTGGCCGAAAAGGTATTGGTTTCTATGATTCGGGCCCCGGCCTCGTAATAGCGCCGATGGACTTCCGCAATGACCTCCGGTCTGCTGAGATTCAATTCTTCATAGGATATCCCGACCGGAAACCCGAGCTGGTACAAATACGTTCCCATCGCACCGTCACCGACCAGGATCCGTTCTTTAAGCGCCTGCCGCAGATCAGGTTTCACATCCGTTCCCACCCATCCTCAAAAAATAGTAAATCTACTGTATCACAAATGCTTTGGAAACATAAGAGATTTCCGACTCGAAAATTAGTTTCAGCCAAAAAATAACGAAAAGAGCGGAAACTTAATTTCCGCCCGAGCAAGCGGAAAGTGATTTCCGCCATAATTAAGAAATCGCAATCAGAGCAGCGTGCCCTTAAACACTTCCGCGGCAGGACCCGTCATGTACACGCGGTTATCCTCTTCGCTCCATTCAATATGCAGATCTCCGCCTTTCAGCGAGATCGTCGCCGTCCGGCCGGTAAGCCCGTTCAACGAGGAAGACACCAGTGTGGCGCAGGCGCCTGTGCCGCATGCCAACGTCGGTCCCGCGCCTCTTTCCCAAACCCGCATGTCGGCATGCTCCGGAGAATTGACGGTAACGAATTCGACGTTGATTTTTTTGGGGAACAGTGGGTGCTTCTCCAGTTTCGGCCCCCAATAGTTTACATCGAAATCCTTGGCATTCTCGACATAGATGACGCAGTGGGGATTGCCCATGGAAACGGCGGTGAAGTGAAACGTCCTTCCTTCCACCTCGATCGGATAGCTGATAATTTGTTCTTGATCGATCGTTGTCGGGACCTGAACGCCCTTAAGGACCGGTTCGCCCATATCCACCCGGACTGTGGCCACCTTGCCGTCAACTACGTTCAACAACAGCTTTTGAGCTCCGGCCCCAATCGTTTCGATCGTGATGTCGGTGCGGTTCACCATATGATGGTCATACACATATTTGGCCACGCAGCGAATGGCGTTTCCGCACTGCTCCGCTTCCGATCCGTCGGGATTGAAAATCCGCATCATGTAATCCGCTTTGCCCGACGGAAGAATATATACAAGCCCGTCCGCGCCGATTCCGAAATTCCGGTCGCAGAGGTCGATCGCCAGCTGCGCCACGTTTTCCGGAGGATGCTCCTCACCGGCCACGACGATGAAATCATTGCCGAGTCCATGCATTTTCGTAAATTCCATAGCTTCTCAATCTCCTTGCACCTTAAGGTTTGCGTATTTAGACTAACTCTTATCATAACGCAAATTTCGGCTTAAGGATAGCTTTATCTTGAAAATTCACTTCCGCTAAAACATTGAAATTCCAGTGAATTCTTCAAGGACGCTTCAGTGTGCCATTTTCATCACCCTGCCGGTGCAATGGAAATGGCATGGGACGTCTAGGCGGGAATTTCACGAAAATCACAATTTCTATGCGCTTATTCTCTTGGAGTATTGAATTTTTTTCTTTTTCGGCGGCAACTTCAGTACGCTGCCCAATCCGAACAGGAACGTCGGAATCGCGGCAGCGGTCATGACGAGAATCCATTCCTCAAGCCCCAAATCAACGGTCCGGAAAATCGGCTGCAGTTCGGGAATATACAGGACGCAAAGCAGCAATGCGACCGATGAAAGAACAGCCAGCACCAAATATTTGTTCTGCAGCGGATTGCGGTGAAACACCGAACTGCTGCTCCGGCAGTCGAACACATGAATCAACTGGGCCATAACCAGGGTCGCGAAGGCGACGGTTTGCGCCCGCACCAAGTTGCCAGAATCGTCCCCATCCTGATGATAGCTCAGCCAGAAGGCGCCGAGCGTGCACAAGCCGATCAGAATGCCGCGGCTGATGATTTTCCAGCCCAATCTTCTGGCGAAAATATTTTCTTTGGCCGGACGCGGTTTTTGCTGCATCAGGTCCTTCTCAGCCTGATCGACTCCCAGCGCCATCGCCGGCAGGCCATCTGTCACCAGATTGACCCAAAGGATCTGGATCGGCACAAGGGGAAGTGGCATTCCGGCCATCATCGCAATGAACATGGTCAGGATCTCGCCGACATTGGAGGCAAGCAGATAGCGGATAAATTTGCGGATGTTCTCGTAGATGCCCCTGCCTTCTTCAATCGCCGCAACGATCGTTGAGAAATTATCGTCGCTCAGCACCAGCGCGGAGGCTTCCTTCGTTACATCGGTGCCTGTAATCCCCATGGCAATGCCGATATCGGCCGCTTTAATGGCCGGCGCGTCATTGACCCCGTCTCCCGTCATCGCCACGACATGGCCATTTTTTTGCAACGATTTGACAATCCGCATTTTATGCTCAGGAGATACTCTCGCATATACATAAATATCATTCGCTTTGGCATCCAATTCCTCCTCGGACATCACCGAAAGCTGCTGCCCGTCAACGGTCAGCCCTTTCGGGGGAATCATTCCGAGCTGCTTGGCGATCGCTTCGGCGGTGGTGCGGTGGTCTCCGGTAATCATCACGGTTTTGATGCCCGCTTTTTTGCAAGTGACGATCGCATCGCGCACTTCCGCGCGCGGCGGATCGATCATTCCGGTAAGGCCGACGAAGATCAGGTTCCGTTCCACCTCCTCTTCCGTTTCCTGGGGATCGGTGGAACGAAGCTCCCGATAGGCCAACCCAAGCACACGCAGCGCATTTCGGGCCATCGCCTCGTTGGCGCCCATCACCTTTTGCTTGAGCGTTTCCGTAAACGGAACCACCTTATCCTGCCATAGAATATAGGTGCATTTTTGCAACAGCACATCCGGGGCGCCCTTGGTGCAGATCAACTGCCCTCCCTGATGCTGGACCAGCACGGACATCAGCTTGCGTTCCGAATCGAAGGGATATTCGCGAAGCCTTTGATACATCCCCTGCAGGTGGCTTTTCGTGATCCCCGCCTTGGCTGCCATGACGATCAGCGCCCCTTCGGTCGGATCGCCTTTTATCGCCCATGTCGATTTCGCCGGAGCTTTGCTTTTCTTTTTCACGGTTTCCGGATATTCCTCATGCAACGATGCGTTGTTGCACAAGACCGAAACCTGCATCAACCGCCTTAGGGTTTGGTCGGACTTCATATCGGCGGGTGAGCCGTTCTCCTTGATTTCCCCGTTAGGCTCGTAACCGGAGCCGCTCAGTTCCAGCACCCTCCCGCCCAGCCAAACATGCGTTACGGTCATTTTGTTCTGGGTCAATGTTCCGGTTTTATCCGAGCATATGACCGAAGCGCAACCAAGCGTTTCCACGGAGGGGAGCTTGCGCACGATCGCCTTGCGCCTGATCATCCGCTGCACACCGAGCGCCAGAGCGATCGTTACGATGGCGGGCAGCCCCTCCGGGATCGCGGCCACAGCCAAGCTGACACCGGCCAGGAACATGCCGTATCCGGGTTGCCCGTGCATAATGCCGGCAACGACTACCATAACGGTAAGCCCGATGGCAACGGCAATCAGAATTTTGCCGAGCTGCTCGAGGCGTTGCTGCAGCGGGGTCTGCATCTCCTCCGTATTTTGAATGAGATCGGCGATTTTCCCCATCTCCGTATCCATGCCGGTGCGGATGACAACGCCCTGAGCCGTTCCCCTTGTCACCATAGTCCCCATAAATCCCATATTCTTCTGATCCCCCAAGGGGACATCCTCTTCGTCAATCACCTTGCTGTGTTTGCCCACGGGTACGGACTCACCGGTCAATGCCGACTCTTCCACGTACAAATTATTGGTTTCAATAAACCGGATATCCGCAGGGATCCGGTCTCCGTTATCCAGGAGGACCAAATCTCCGGGAACCAGCTCGATGGCAGGGATCTGCATGACTGCGCTGTTGCGGATGACCTTGGCAACCGGCGCGGACAGCGCCTTCAGCGCCCTGAGCGAACGCTCCGCGCGGAATTCCTGGGCAAATCCGAGAATCCCGTTCATCAGGATGATCATCACAATCGTGATCGCATCCAGATATTCGCCAAGCATTCCGGAGATCAATGTGGCGCCTACCAGCACCAACACCATAAAGTCTTTAAACTGGTTTAAAAACAATGTCAAAGGTGAAATTTTCTTCCCTTCGGACAGTTCGTTCCGGCCGTATTGCTCCAACCGATCCCGCGCTTCTTTATCCGAAAGCCCCTTTGTCGGCTGCAGTTGATACGCGGACAGGATTTCTTTCGTCGACAGTTGGTACACTTGTTTCTGGCTCATCACCTGTTTCCCTCCCTAAAAAATGCACGGCAGCCTCACCTTCCGCTCAAGTCGACGGAAGACTCCGAACGGCATGCGGCAGTGCTTATCCGTTAAATCAGCCTGTACTAGAGTTGTATTCAGACAAGCCGGAAAATATCCCAAGTTCCGCTGAAGTTTTTGCATATGCCCGAGCTTCATAGTATAGTTAAATCGGAAAAATACGAGTATTCGGGGGAGTTGTCGATGGCACTGGACGGAATCGTCATTCATGCCGCAGTTGATGAACTGAAAGCCATTACAGGCGGACGTATCGGAAAAATCTATCAGCCCACGGAGCACGATATTCTCCTTCAGATCCGCACCCGCGGAAGCAATGTCAAGCTGCTGCTCTCAGCCCATCCGGCCTATCCGAGGATTTATTTCACCGAACACAGCTATATGAATCCACTTGAGGCGCCGATGTTCTGCATGCTGCTTCGCAAGCATTTGGAGAACGGGATTGTGGAATCGGTCAGTCAAGCCGACTTGGAAAGAATCATAACTATCGATATCCGGCATCGGGATGAACTCGGCGACGTACGGATCAAAAGACTGGTTGTCGAGCTGATGGGCAGGCACAGCAATATCATTCTCATAGACACGCAGACGCAGACGATTCTGGACGGCATCCGCCATGTGACGCCGGCGATCAGCTCCTACCGTGTCGTATTGCCGGGCAGCCCTTATGCGGCCCCGCCCGACCAGCATAAAGCTTCGCCGCTGGAAGTTGATGAACGGCAGTTTATCGAACTGATGACAGCGCAGAATCCTCCGGGCGAAGCCGGACGGCATACTGCCGACAAGCGAATCGTCGAGCTGTTCAGCGGAATCAGTCCGCTGTTGGCCAAGGAAATAGTCCATCTGAGTGGACATCCGGCAAATCCCGCCGGACTGTGGAAGGGATTCAATGCATTGATGGAGAAGGTCAGGCTTCATCAATACGAACCCAACATCGTGATCACCGGACAGGGAAAACTCCACTTTTCCGCCGTGCCTCTTACCCATCTGGAGGGAGAGCGGACGACGTTCTCGTCCATCAGCAAATGCCTGGAGGCTTATTACGGGGAAAAAGTTGAACGGGACACGGTCAAACAAAAAGTATCGGACCTGCACCGCCTGCTGAAGAACGAAAAAAGCAAGAACGCCAAAAAACTGGACAAACTGCGCGAAACGTTGGAGGAGGCAAGGGATGCGGACAAATACCGGATTCTCGGGGAACTGCTGACCGCCCATCTGCACATGATTTCACGCGGAGACAAGCGGGTCGAGGTGACCAATTATTACGACGAGCATCAGCAAACCATCGCCATCGAGCTGGATCCGCAGCTGACGCCTTCTGAAAATGCCCAGAAATATTTTAAAAAATACAATAAGATGAAAAACAGTCTGGCCGCCGTGCACGAGCAAATGGACATGGCGAAAAAGGAGAACGCGTACATCGAGACGCTGCTTCAGCAGCTGGATCACGCGTCGCTGCACGATATCGGGGAAATCCGCGAGGAGCTGGCCGAGCAGGGCTACATCCGGTTGAAGAAAGCCAAGGAACGGTCCAAGAAGAAAAACGACCGGCCTCTCCTTCACTGCTATACTTCCAGCGAAGGGATTCCGATCTATGTCGGCAAAAACAATACGCAGAACGATTATTTGACGAACCGCTTCGCCCATCCGTCGGACACATGGCTGCATACGAAGGATATTCCCGGATCGCATGTCGTCATCAGCGGCTCCGGCTATGGCGAGCAGACGCTGTTCGAAGCCGCCCAGCTGGCCGCATATTTCAGCCAGGCCCGGGAATCCAGTCTGGTTCCGGTGGACCATACGCTCATTCGCCATGTGCGCAAGCCCAACGGAGCCAAGCCGGGCTATGTCGTTTACGACCATCAAAAAACGCTGTTTGTCACTCCGGATGAGCAGCAAATCCACAAACTGAACAAGCAGACCGGCTGGCCATAGAGAGCGTGTTCAAAAAATTGGGTCGCTGCGCAAAAGGGGTGTGCCTCCGGTCGCTGTTGAAATCGTAAAAACAGGATTCTATTTAGCGGTTATTTTTACGATTTCAAAGGCGAACGCTTCCGCTCCTCCGGCACACCCCTTTTCTTCGCTACCCTTTATGAACACGTTCTTAGAAGGATGCGGAGCTTCGGGGTTCCTCCACCCGCCGCATTTTTCCAGGACGGCCGATGCAATAATACTCGAACCCGAGTCCGGCCATTTGGCCGGGCTCAAAAATATTCCTGCCGTCGATAATGACAGGGGATCGGAGCTCGCGTTTGACCCGCTCCCAATCCATATCCGCCAGCTGGCGCCATTCCGTGATAATCACCATCGCATCCGCGCCTTGAAGGACCCGGTACGGGTCCTTTTCCACGACAAGATGTTTCAGCGACGGATGGGTCTGCTGGCCGACAACCGGGTCGTACGCTTGAATGACCGCTCCGCGATGCTCCAAAAGCTCGATAATGTCGATCGAAGGCGCATCCCGGATGTCATCGGTCTCCGGCTTGAAGGCAATACCCATTACGGCCAGCCTTTTGCCCTCCAGCGAACCGCCCAGCACGCGCTCGATTTTCTTGACGAACCGTTCGCGCTGCAGCTGATTGACTTCAATGACCGCGCGGATGATTTTGAAATCGTAATCCACCGCATAGGCCAGCCTGAGCTGCGCTTTCGTGTCCTTCGGCAGGCAAAAGCCGCCGTACCCGATACCAGCCTTCAAAAACTGGGGACCGATGCGCTGATCCATGCCCATCCCTTGGGCGACCACCTTCACATCCGCTCCCACCTTCTCGCAAATGTTGGCCATTTCATTAATGAACGAGATCTTGGTGGCCAAAAAAGAATTCGAAGCATATTTGATCAATTCCGAGGTTTCCCGGTCGGTGATGATCATCGGCGCGTCGAACGGCTCCAGCAGCCGCTTGACACGTTCGGCGGCCCTTTCGACGGCGGAGCCGATAACCAACCGATCGCTGTGTAACGTATCGTAAACGGCAGAGCCCTCTCTCAAAAACTCCGGATTGGATACGACGTCAATCCGGCAGTCCGTGTCGAAGCTGCCGCGTATCCATTCCTCCAGTTGCCGGCATGTTCCTACCGGAACCGTGCTCTTGATCACGATGATCTTGTCGCCGTTGACATGCTGGGCCGCTTCCATGACGGCGCTTTTCACCTGGCTCAGATCGACGTCGCCGTTTCTCAGCGAAGGCGTACCGACAGCGATGAAGATAAAATCGGACTCGTTCACGGCTTGCGCCATGCTCACGCTGAAGCTCAATCTCCCAGCCCGCATGTTGCTTTCCACAAGCTCCTGCAAGCCCGGTTCAAAAATCGGGATTTCCCCCGCTTTCAGCATCTCGATTTTGGCTTGATCCCGATCCACGCAGATGACGTGATGCCCGACCTCCGCCATGCATGTTCCGGTAACCAGGCCGACATATCCGGTGCCGATGACAGCCACCTTTTCCGCCACAGCCTTCACTCCCTTGTACTGTTTTCACGCAGCAAAGAACGCAAATAGTCCTGCAATTCGTCGCGAAGATCGTTTCGCTGCAGCGCAAATTCAACCGTTGCCTGAATGTAGCCCAATTTGTCGCCGACGTCGTAGCGCTTGCCGCCGAATACATAGGAGACCATCCTTTTGACGCGGTTGAGGATCCGCAACCCGTCGGTCAGCTGAATTTCTCCTCCCTTGCTGGGCGCCAGCTCAGCGAGAACGGTGAAAATGTCCGGCTCCAGAATATACCTTCCGATTACGGCGATATTGGAGGGCGCCTGCTCCCTGTCCGGCTTCTCGATCAAATCCTCGATCGATGTGCAGCATTCCGGCATACTGCCATGATCCGTTTCGCGGGAGGGCGAAATAATGCCGTACTTATTGACATCCTGCCAAGGAATTTCCTGAGTCGCGATAACCGAGGTTTGCACCTGATTATAGACCTGAATCATCTGCTGCAGACATGGCGGATCGGATTGGATAATATCATCTCCCAACAGGACGGCAAAGGGTTCGTTTCCGATAAACTTCCGCGCGCACAAGATCGCGTGGCCCAAGCCCAGCGGTTCTTTTTGCCGGATATAATGGATGTCCACCATATTGGAAATATTCCTGACGATGCTCAGCAGCTCGCTTTTGCCCTTTTCTTCGAGAATGTTTTCCAGTTCGGCGGATTTGTCAAAATGATCCTCGATCGCGCGCTTATTGCGCCCCGTCACAATGATGATGTCCTCGACACCGGAAGCGATCGCTTCTTCCACGATGTATTGAATGGCCGGCTTGTCAACAATCGGGAGCATTTCCTTCGGCTGCGCTTTGGTCGCCGGCAGGAAACGCGTCCCCAAGCCCGCAGCCGGAATAATCGCCTTGCGTATCACCCGCATCACTTCCTTTGTCCTTGACTTCTTGAAAATACATGCTTGGGAGTCTTTACGATGAAATCAAAATTGCGAATGTTTATTCAGTTTTATGGTTACTCCGGAAAAGGGATGGCACTCCACCTCTGTTAAAACCAGGAATATGATTCGATTTTTGCGGTTAATTCCCGATTTTAATATCGGACAGACTCCTACCGGCGTTTGCTCAAATCGCGAAGCACTTGCATATCAACCGTCCTCGCGCCGATTGATCCGTGAAACACGGCGCCGTCTTTTTCGCCGTGAAAATCGGAGCCGGCCGTAATAAGCAAACGATGGCGGCGGCAAAGCTCGGAGTACCGCAGCTCATCCTCCGGCGCATGATCGGAATGAAAGGCTTCAATTCCGTCAATCCCTTGTTCGATCAGCTGCCCGATCAGCAGATCGTCTCCGTACAGCCCCGGATGCGCAACGACTGCCGTTCCCCCCGCTTCATGGATCCATCCGACCGCTTCCGCAGGATGAATTCTCGGAGGATTGGCATAGGCTTTTCCGCTCTTGCCCAAATACCGGTCAAAAGCTTCGCGCATCGTCCGGACATATCCTTTGGCAATCAGAACTGCGGCAATATGCGGCCTTCCGATCGTTTCCCCGGCGCCGTTCTTGTTCGCCGCATCAATCACTTCCTGGAGCGAGACGGACATGCCCAGCTCCGACAGTCGGTCAATGATCAAAGCGTTCCTGCGGTCCCGGGTACGCCTCAATTCCTCCAGCCTCTGCAGAAACGCGGAATCCTCAATATTCATGTAGTAGCCAAGAATGTGAATATCCTGCCCGTTGGCGACCGTGCTGATTTCCACACCGGGAACGACGGTCACGCCGAGCTTTCGGCCGGCTTCCAGCGCTTCGGGGATTCCCGCCACCGTATCATGATCAGTGATCGCGACAGCCCCCAAACCCGCTTCTTTGGCCAAACGGATATTGCCGGACGGTTCGTTCGTCCCGTCCGACGCTGTTGTATGCGTATGAAGATCCGCCAGCATTCGCTCCATAGATTAACCTCTCTTTCATCATATCGTGCAAAGATTAACCTGATATAAAAACGGTGTTAAATTTTCGCCGGAAATCTGTCTGATGCATCTGGGCGCATCGGAAATATTTATTCAATAATGTATGGAAGGGATAAGGGATGAGCACGGAAAGTTTAAGCTTATCCTGCAAGACTGCTACAAGATCCTTTCAAATTCCTTCCGCCGCAAAAAGGCGAGAAAGGATACCGCGGACAGCGGAAGGATGCTGGAATTCAAATAAATGGCATGAAAGTTCCTGGTGAATTGCAGTTCATCAATGCTTCTGACCTTCAGCAGGCCAAGCGCCACCTCGTGTTTGACGGAGGATTCGGACAGAATGGAAATGCCGAGACCCGCTTCTACAGCCGATTTGACCGCTCCCGTGCTGCCCAGCTCCATTGCAATTTTCATTTTGGAAAAATCGTATCCTTTTCGCGCGATTTCTTCCTCCATGACCTGGCGAGTTCCGGAGCCCTGTTCGCGGAGCACAAACGGATAACCAAGAACGTCTTCAATACGCAGAACTTTAAGCTCCCCGAGCGGATGACCCGAAGGAAAAATCAGCTTCAATTCATCGCTCATGACCGGCTCCGTGTGCACGTCGGGATGGTCGATCGGCGCTTCCACCAGACCGAAATTCAACTGATGATTCAAGATGTCGTCCAAAATCTGACGTGTATTGATCACTTTTACGCTGATCGTAATATTCGGATAGGACTTGTTAAAGCTCCCCAACAAACGGGGCAAAAAATATTCCCCGAACGTCAGACTGGCTCCGAGCTGAAGGCGGCCCTCGATGATGGTCGTAAATTCGGACATGGCCACATCCGTCTCCTTGGCCAGCTCAATGCTTTTTCTCGCATACGGCAGCAGCGCAGCGCCGGCTTCGGACAATTCGACTTTTTTGGTGGAGCGGTTGAATAATTTGGTGCCGTAATACTCCTCCAGCGCTTGAATTTGCATCGTGACTGCGGGCTGCGTCATATGCAAGGCATTCGCGGCCGAAGAAAAGCTTCCTTTTTCCGCAACGGTATAAAAAATGTGAAGTTGATGAAAATTGACGGACATCCTCTCACCAGCCTTTCATATAGAAATTATATCTGTATCCGCGGCATTTGCGAATACCCGAAGCGAAAATCGCCGCTAAGGCATCGCGCTGAAATAACTTCCACTAAATTGGCTGCAAAGATCCATAGACCCGCTTGATACTTTGCCGCCAAAAGTGGAACTAATTTCATCGCGAGCCCTAAAACAAGAAAAAGCATGCTCACGAACCAGCATGCTTAAAACGGTGAAAAGATCATCCGTTATTTTCTTTTGCGGCTGTTTTTGATCAGCGTCATTCTGCGGGAATGCCTCAGCCAGGAATAATAAGATTTGAGATCCCTTAATTCAATCGTTTCAGACATTCTGCCCAAAAATGTGACGACGATCATTTTGTGAACGGGACCGCCGGCCAGATCCGCTTCATTCTCCAGCTCCGTGAACTCGCAAACCATGACGAGATCGTCTTCCACAAGATAGACATCCTCTTCGTTCCGATAATAGGAAACCACTTCGCCTTGCTTTAATTTATCCCACAGATAATTGCAGATTTCTTCGCTTGCGGCTTTATTCCGATCCACGCGATCCGTCCAACGGTTCAAGGCATGATTGGTGATGACGATATCAGCGATCTTCTTGTCCCCGAGTATGGCATAAAACGGCTCGTACGTGCTCCAACGCGTCATCGTTTTATCTTTCATGGACGTGCTCAACCCCTTTCACTAAAAAAATGGGTTATTGAGTCTTTATGCCTATGTAATCTTTAGTTCATTTTACTCTATATCATGAAATTTTCCAATTGTTTTCGTTCTTTTTTCCCGGGATAGGCAAAGAAGAGATGCCAATAGGACGAAGCGCCGGTCAAAGATCTCATTTAGATTGTGTAAAACCTAGTTTTATCTGGAATATTACTGTTATATTCCGTTTTGATTTCATTGCGCAGCGATTTTTCAATTTTTTTAACAAAAGGCAGTTTTTGTATGTCCTGAACAACCTTTTTCTCCTTTACGGCATCAACATACAATAATACATAGTGCATTTTTTTGGAAACATAATGAACGGTGCCGTAACGCTCCAGCACTCTTGAGGATTTGATGTCATTGATCCATACAATTAATCCGCTGCGTTCGGGAATCATTCGAACAACCTCGCTTTTACTAATATTCTATGTTCTTACTGAAAGGAGTTATGAGCGTATGGATGCGGAAACCATCGTTCATGTGATCAGAGGATCCTTGATCGAATCCCGGCACCGGGGACATATTGCAGTCGTCGATCACCAAGGACGGCTAATGCACAGTCTGGGAAATCCAGAAATCGTCACTTTCGCAAGATCCTCGGCCAAATTGCTGCAAGCCATTCCCGTCGTCGAATCGGGGGCTGCGGATTTTTATCAATTCTCGGATGAAGAAACGGCCGTTATCTGCGCGTCCCATAGCGGCGAACCGGCCCACCTGAATGCCGTACTGTCGATTCTCGCCAAGACGGGCCTTGGACCTGAATATCTGCAGTGCGGAGTTCATCCGCCTTTTGATTCCGCTGCTTCAAGAGCATTGGCCGAAAGACGGGAGGAGCCTTCCTCCCTGCATAACAACTGCTCGGGCAAACACTCGGGAATGCTGGCTCTTGCCAAATTCATGGGCGTCCCGACGGACCGCTATCTTTCCATCGAACATCCCGTACAGAAGCGCATGCTGTCCGCGGTGGCCGAAATGGCAGATTTGCCTGAGTCCCAAATCCCGCTCGGAACGGACGGCTGCGGCGTTCCCGTATTCGGGCTGCCGGTTAGCCGCCTCGCTCTCGCATTTGCCCGCTTGAGCAAAAACGACGGGCTTTCCAAGCAAAGGTCGGAGGCCTGCAATCGGATTTTGCGCAGCATACGGCGTAAACCGTTTTATCTTGCCGGAACAAACCGTTTCGACACCCGTCTGATTGAGGTGACCGGAGGCAGGATCATTGGCAAAATGGGCGCTGAAGGCGTCTTTGCCCTGGCAATTCCCGAACGGGGCTGGGGCATTGCCGTCAAAGTCGAGGACGGCGCCAAGCGGGCGCTGTATCCGACGGTGACGGAAACGCTCCGGCAGCTGCATCTGTTGAATGACGAAGAGACGGCAGCATTGCAGCCGTTTCATACTCCCGCCCATTCCAACTGGCAGGGTCAAAACGTAGGCAGGATAGAGCCCGCGTTCACATTAAAATCGTCAGCGGCAAACTGAAGTACTCGTACACCCCTTCAGGTAAGGGCCTAACCGCAGTTTCCGCTGCAGCTCCCTCCCGATCCGCATCCGCCCGATGAAGGCAGCAGTTGATTGCTTGGCACCTTAATCGATTCGGAAACGGAGTGGGCAATCATTTTGGAAACGGAATAAAGCAGATCGTCCAAACTTTCTTCGGCTTGCTTGAACTCCCGGACAAGCGCGTGACTGTCCAAAGCTTTTTGGGCTTTCCGGGCTTCTTCCAGGGCAGCATGATAATCGGGGTGAAAATGACCGAAACGCTGGCATTCCTCGTACAGCCGTTTTTTTTGGTCCAAGGCCCGAATCAGCGCCTGCACCTCTTCGCTGTCCTGCATATTGCGCCTTGCGTCCAGATACTGCCCGATCTCCTGTGAATGATTTATCAGATCGCCGATTTCATATGCTTTCAGTAATACCGCAGCCATGCCCAGCGCATGTTGTTCCATGACACCCATTGGTACTCAACCCCAATTTTACATTGTTGTTTTCATCATAACATGAAATTCACAAAAAGTTTAAATTTATTTTCTATTATTGATCATACATTCCCAAGCATCAACTGCAGGTTTCTGGAAGCCATTCATTGATCATTGATTCCCGGCAATATCAACTGCATTTCCCCGCATTCCGAAGCGGTCAAACGAATCTCCTCGCGATTGAATAACCCGATAACGCTCCATGTCTGCATGCGGTCCTCAAGCCGCTTCGGCAATAGGGTAAGCTGCTGCTCGCCGGTAACGATTTTGACATAGGCTCCCCAAGCGATCGCTTTCTCCAGCAGTTCTCTTGCCGTCGAAGCATGATACCTTCGCAGATCCTTCAACCACATTGCCGGAATGTCGCGAAGCTGCGGATATACTTCATCCAGTTTCGGAACCGAAATATCCAAATCGTAGGGTATGACCGGATAGGCAGCGGGAACAAATCCGTGCGCTTTCCAAAACGGTTGCGGGCACAGAAGTTCCGAATCATCTCCGCAGCCGGGTTCATGTCGAATGAAAGAAGGAAATGCGGCCTTCGGTTCCTTCGCAGCCTTTCCCGTCTTATCTCTTCTTGACATATATCCGGATTGCTCCAAGGCTTTTTGCAAATGGTCCAGCCGCTCGGAACGCACGATAAAATCAAGCTCCCCGATCCGCTCCAAAATATGCGCGACCATTCCCGAATCCGCTGCTATTGCTTCCGCTGCGGAGCTGTCTTTGCAGCGCAGCAGGGTTATAGTCAGCAGACGGACCTCTGAATGCCGACTGCTCCAATGCTGCAAAACCTCCCTGACATTGTCCGGAATGCCGTATTTAGCATGCCGTTCCAAAAAATCCAGCAGCTGCTTCCCGTCTCTCCCATCCTCCAAAGCCCTCATCACGCTTTCCTTGGAAAGCGTATACTGCCAGAACGATCCCGTCTGAACCAGATCGGCCATGCTTTCCAGCTCCCAACGGATCCGGTACGAAACCGGAGGAGGTATAACCAGCTCAAAATCGGGTTGGACATAAAATTGACCGTCCTCCTGCCGGAAAAAGGCTTTCGTTTCCCCTTCCGTCTCCCCTTCGTCCTGTACGGCAGCCGAAAATACGCTTTGCGGACCGACTCTCCAGCGAAAATGCCAGTCCTCGCCGCAGCGGCAGCCGATGTCGATAAACCCTGCTTCCGCCAGCGGCTCCAGCCATTGCCCTTTGATCGCAGCCGCCGCCGAAATCGGATCAAACTGTCCGAGACTCCGCATATCCGGGAGCAAGAGGCGCTCCGCGAAGCGTTTGAGCGATATCCATCGATCTACGGGCGCCTTTTGCATGGCAATCGTCGCATGCTGCACAAGCAGGTTCTTGGGCATACGGGTTTGATACCACAGCTGCAGCAGCTCTTCTTCCGTTTCCGAACGCGAACGGCTCAGCCAAGCGGCCAGCTCGGGAAGACGGATGCCCAGCCTATCCCCTTCGTTAGCGATCAACCCGTATCTCAACAAAATATCAAAAACAACGGCAAACGAGCTCGAGCAAGTCTCTGAACCAGAATGGCCTACCTCCAGGCGATCCAACACTTCCGCATGCAGATTCAAGCGTTCCTCCATCTGCTGCATGTGCCGTTTATGAATCGACCCGTTTCTGTTCAACGGCGGCTGATGCCGGGCAATGTAAGCAAGCAGTAAAAACAGGGAATCGGCAAGCTGGTGCGGCTTGCTGCATGCCACCTCCACACCGTCGGAAGCCTCCTCCCAACCGTCCGTATACAAATCCGGCAGCGCCTGCATGTGCCAAAACGGATACAAATCATAAGGGATGAAAAAAAACCGTTCTCCCCAAGTCTTCTTATAGGCAAATACGATCCCCCTGCTGCGCAATCGGGCAAGGCCGACCTTGCACTCGGCCTCCGTCAAATCATCAGCGGAAGCCTTCCGCAGCTGACTCCATTCAAACGGCAGGATGCCGAGTCTTTGAATGATGATATCCAGCGTTTTTCGCTCCAAATGATAGAGCGATGCGTAAGCCTTCCCGATTTTTGCCGACGCTTCGGCGTAATCGGCAGGCAAAGAATACTGAGCTTGCTTGGGCATCTTCAGCAGGATATCGGTATAGTTCATAACGAAACCATCCCCACCTGAGCCGCTTCATTGACAGTTTTCGTTTCATAACGATAGCCCTGTTCAACAAGAAACAGCTGACGCTTCAACGAAAATTCCTGTTCACTGGAATCCAGCGTCACCAGACTGTAGAAGAAGCTTTGGTTGCCCCCCTGTTTGGGCCGCAAAATACGGCCGAGACGCTGGGCTTCCTCCTGCCTTGAACCAAAGCTCCCGGATACTTGAATCGCTACATTGGCATCCGGCAGATCCACCGCAAAGTTGGCCACTCTGGAAACCACCAGCACGGGGATCTCTCCTTGATTAAAACGGTCATATATCGCTTCACGCTGTTCATGACGAACCTTTCCGCAGATCAAAGGAGCGTTCAGCTCTGAGGCCAACTGCTCGAGCTGACTGATATACTGCCCGATGATCAGAATGCGGTCCCCTGCATGCTTGCGGAGCAAATCTTGAACGGCAAGGATTTTGGCCGGATTTTCCCCTGCGATACGATGCTTTTCTCTAGCGCCCGCCCGCCGGTATTCCTCCAGGCTCTGTCCGCTGAAAGGCACCCGGATTTCCCTGCACACCGCCTCGGAAATCCACTGCCGTTCTTCCATCTGCCTCCAGGGGACATCATAGCATTTGGGGCCGATCAGAGAGAAAACATCCTCCTCGCATCCATCCTCTCTTACCAATGTCGCCGTCAAGCCCAGCCTGCGTGTCGCCTGAATTCCCGCCGTGACCCGGAATACCGGAGCCGGGAGCAGATGAACCTCATCGTAAATAATCAACCCCCAATCTCTTTCGTTAAACAGCTTCATATGCACAAATTCATCATCGCTGGATTTGCGATGCGTCAAAATTTGATAGGTCGCAATCGTCACCGGACGGACGGTCTTGCTGGGTCCGCAGTATTCGCCGATGGTTTGTTCGTTCAAATCCGTTTTGTCCAGCAATTCTTTCTTCCATTGGCGAACGGAGGTCACACTGCTTGTCAGAATCAAGGTTGCCGTGTTCAAACGGGCCATCGCGGCAATGCCGACGACGGTTTTTCCGGCCCCGCAGGGCAAAACGAGAACTCCGCTCCCTTCGTATACACTGTCCTTCCGATAGAACGCTTCGACCGCTTCCAATTGATAGTCTCGAAGCTGAAACGGCTTGCCCCCCGAGGTGAACTTTCGCAGCCGGATCGGCAGCGATTCTCCGTCGTGATATCCGGCAAGATCGATGACCGGAAAGCCGAGCCGGGTCAGTTCCCGTTTGACGATTCCACGAAACTGCGGTTCCACGGACAAGGACAAGGACGATCCGTCGACACGAGACATATAAGAACTTAAGGAAGAGAAAGCCAGCAGCTGGTTCATCACATCTTCGTTGCCGCATGCAAGACGCAGCCGGCCCCCGTCCGGCTCCAGCCGGATGCAGCCGTAACGTCCCATATGCTTGCGGATTTCGGCTTCCACGCTGCCGGGAAGCGGGAGTTTACTATAAGAGCGCAATTTTTCAATAATCTCATGCTCTTTCATTCCCGCCGCTGCCGCGTTCCATAGAGAAAGCGGGGTAATCCTGTATGTATACAGCTGCAGCGGACTTTTCACCAGATATGCGATTCCGGACAATAAATTTCTGGCTTCTGCAAATTGATTGTTTCTTACCTCCAGCAGTACGGTGCAATCCCGCTGCACGATCAGCGGACGGCTGTCATCAAACATCGAATGTCCTCCAATTACCGTTTTTCTCCTCTATAGTATGAAGGTTTGCGAAAGGAATTAAACATGGTTTGATTGGTAAGTTGGAGTGGCCGCAATTTGCATAAGCCAGAAAGTCATCGTTTCAGTTCGTTATCTTTTTAGGAATTTCATTTAGCGGTTTGCCTGCTTTATAGTAAAGAGCCGGTGAAAGTATCACAAAAAAGACATGTGCGTTATAGTCGTATTCACTTAACACAGAATTGGAAAATTCCTCTGCGATCCGCGGTGAAATTTTTTCAATGAGATTTTTTTTCAAGGCCTTTAAATCGTAAGAACGGCATCCTGATCTCCCCTCTTTAATGGGCAGATCCGACATAATCGACATGCTTCAGATGCTTCTGATTGAGCCCGATAAACAGTACCGCTGCCATGACAAAGCCCGCGCCGACGATGAACGGAACATGCGGATTGAACCACTCGGCCAGTTTGCCTGCCAAAAATGGAGCCACAGCCGCGCCAATGAAACGCAGGAAGCTGTAAGCGGCGGATGCGGTCGAGCGCTCGACCGGGGCGGCATTCATAACGGCTGTTGTAATCAGCGTATTGTTATTTCCCAATAGAGCTCCCGCGCCGATAACGGCCGCAATAACCACCCAATGTATCGACGTCCAGATGCCCATCGCCAACAGGACAAGACCGAACAAAAACAACATCACGCGTATGGATTTAATCGTTCCGAACTTCTGCTGCAGCTTCGGCGCCATGAACACAGACGTGACAGCCAGCAAAATACCCCAGCCAAGGAAGACATAACCCAAGCCATGCTCATCCAGATTCATGACGAAAGGCGCGTATGCCAATAAAGTGAAAAAACCGAAATTGTACAGGCAAGCCGCAAGACCGAAAACGACAAGAGAACGGTGCGTCATCGCGCGGAAAGGATCGAGCAAGGAGGTCTTGGATCGTGTAGAAGATTGCATGTTGGATTTCGGCATCCATTGGACCAGTCCGACAAAAGCGATAACCATCAGCGAAGCGACGCCGAGAAACGGCCCTCTCCAGGAAATGGAGCCGAGTTCTCCGCCGAGCAGCGGACCTACCGAGATGCCGAGCCCGATCGCCGCTTCATATAAAATGACTGCTTGAGCGGTGCCGGATTTGGATAAGGAAACAATCGCGGATAGAGCGGTCGCAACAAACAGTGCGTTGCCGAGTCCCCAGCCCCCCCGAAGCAGGACAAGCTTCCAAATGCCATTGGAAAACCCGCTGAGGGCCGAGAATAAAGCAATGATCATGATGCCTGCAAGCAGCGTCCGCTTGATCCCGATTCTGGACGAAATCGCGCCGGTGACCAGCATGGCTATTGCCATGACGGCATTATAGCTGGTGAACAGCAGGGTAACCTCACTCGGCGAGGCTTCGAGGTTTTTGGCGATAGCCGGCAGAATCGGATCGACAAGGCCAAGTCCCATGAATGCGATCACACAAGCAAAAAAAACGGCCCAAACGGCCCTGGGTTGCTTAAAAAAAATTTCCTTTTGTTGAATAGATGAAATTGATGGAGAAGCCGGTGATTTGATTGGTTTTGATGTCGATGTTGTCATACTCGCACTCCTTTAAATTGTATATATTTTTCTGATCCTATGCTCGATGAACTTCTCGATAATCGGACCGTTTCGTTTTCCTTCACCTTATACACCTGGTCGATCATAATTTCATAGGCTTGCATAAATGATCTTCCTTTCATGTATTTGACTTTTTGAAAAATAAAGTTGTATTATGAAACTATATAATTGTATTATACAATTATAATGCGGGGTGTCAATTGTTTTCGTTCCCTTGTATGTTACCTTGGGCTAAAAATGAAAGAAATGAAAAAGGGGGTGCGGATTATGCACGAGCATTCAATGGAAACCATTGAAATCGAATTGGCAATTCTTGCGCGACGGCTTACATCGAACGATAAAAAGGTCGGGAATCTCGACAGGTCCGCGTATTTGCTGCTCCATCAAATATCCGCTCACGGATCCGCCGGAGTTAAGGCTTTAGCGGAAGAGTTTCATCTGGATATATCCACGGTGAGCAGACAAACGGCGGCTTTGGAGCAGAAAGGATATGCCCGCAAAATACCGGATCCCTCGGACGGCAGGGCATACTCCCTTGAAATCACGGACAAAGGTGCCAAGCAATTGCACCAGTATAAGCAAGCGCGCATGGCCCGTGTAAAAGAACTGCTGAAGCATTGGAGCGAAGACGAACGGCAGCTTTTCGGAAATTTGTTGACTAAATTCAACCGCACTTTCATTGACTAAGACGCAAAAAAAGCGAAAACCGGTTCCAGCCAGCTCCCGCTTCCTATAGATGTGCAGATTGCCCCGCTATTCGACTCATCTGCGCCTGAGTCAGCGCAGACTATTTAGAATCCTCGGCTTCCTGCGCGCCGTTTTTGTTTTGCTCCGCCAATGCTTCTTCCATCACTTCCATGTAAGCTCTGCGCGATTTCTCCAGATGGATCTTGGTTAAATACTCCGCCAACTCGGTTTCCTTTCGCTGAACGGCTTGCAGAACCTCCAGATGCTCTTTCATCGACTCCTTCATCCGTCCCGGAATCTCATACCCGGTATTAGCGAAAGCACGGATATATTCCTGCAGCCCTTGAATGATCTCCGACAGCTTCGGACTGTTGGCGGTCTTGAACAAGGTGTCGTAAATCTCCATATGCATTATGGAAGCATCCGCCGGCTGTCCGTCCAAGAACGCTTCGATCTTTTCAATCAGCTTGGAAAAGGCCTGCAGACTGTCGGCGTTAAGCTTTTGAATGGCCAGCTTCACAGCCAGCACCTGCAGCGCCGAAAGAATCGTGAAGACCTCCATCACCATTTCAAAGGAAATTTCCGACACAATGACGCCTTTACGCGGAACCGTTTTCACTAATCCCTGCGACTCTAAACGGAACAGCGCCTCTCTGATGGGTGTTCGGCTAATTTTCAATTTATCGGCAAGCTCCCGCTCGATCAATCTTTCCCCTGAACCGTACTCCCCGTTCAATATCGCATTTTTCAGGTAATTGTATACTTTGTCCCGAATCGGGACGAGATCCTCTTCAACCCATAGATTTTGTTCCGTACTGTCTATTGCCATGCAGCGGCTCCTCCTTACAAACATGTGCGGTGGTCTGTGCTTCCATTCTAACCTGAATCCAAGCCGTAATGCAAATCTGTAAATATTGATAATTGAATGAAGAAGCTTGGCGTCGGAAAGACTTATTCCATATCTGCAGTTTCCGAGATCGGATTCCCGCTGCTGTCTTTTACGGGAATCCATTTTTTGGAAAATCCTCCCACCACAACAGCAATCGTCACAAGAATCGGGAGCATCCAATGCCAGATTTGCCCGCGAAACAGACCGCCCAATTTTTCGTCATTCACAAAGATACCGCCTGCTGTAAAAGCCAAAATCCCCGATCCGAGATACATCAACAACGGAAATTTCAGCAGCAGCTTGACAATCATCCCGCTGCCCCAAATGATCAGCGGTATACTTAATCCCACTCCTAAGATGATCAGTATGTAACGTCCCTCTGCAACAGCGGCAATCCCCAGCACATTGTCCAAGCTCATGATAAAATCGGCAACGATGATTGTCCAAACCGCGCTGAACAAAGTACCGGCTTGTTTGATATCCGCATGCCCCCCATCGTCGGACAGCAGCTTGAAAGCAATGTACATCAGAAGCAATGCTCCGGCGGATTGAATATATGGAATTTGCAATACCATGACCGCCGCCACAGTCAGGATGATCCGGAGCGCCACCGCGCCGAACGCCCCCCACCAGATCGCCTGCTTCCTCTGCTTTGCCGGAAGATTCTTGCTGGCCATGGCGATGACGACAGCATTATCGCCGCTGAGAACGATATTGATCAGCATGATTTCCAAAAATAAGATTGCGCTTTCCAGCAAAACGAAATCACTCCTCTAATCCTCATGAGAAAAACCCGCCTTCTGTAATCAAGGCAGGTTTTCCGTTATCGTTTATCCAAGCTGTTTTTCCCAGAACTCCCGCAGTTTCTTATTTTCCTTCACCTGCACGTTGGGGTCCCAAGTAATCGTCACATCTCCGCGGGTAAAGGTTTGACAAGCGAGACGGTAGCCTTTGTGCACTTTGTCTTCCAAATGCTTGATCTCCGCTTTTTTGATTTCCGTCAGATTTTCCGCGCCTTCTTCAATAAATACCTTGCAGGTTCCACAGAATCCTCCTCCGCATTTATATGGGACTCCCATTTCGTAGCGGATGGACGTTCTCAGCAGATTCGTATCTTCACCGTCCACGCAGGTTACTTGTTTATCCGAAGTTTTGTAATGCATGGTTCCCATTATCGAATTCCTCCCAAGTTTTTGAATTCTTGTTCTCCAAACGACAACTTACTCACAGAGACGAACCAACGCTTCAACCTCCACTGCCGCTCCCCCGGGCAGTGAAACGACGCCCAGTGCGCAGCGAGCGTGCTTTCCCCGTTCTCCCAAAACGTCCAAAAGAATATCCGAAGCGCCGTTAATCACAAATGGATGCTGTGTGAACGTATCCTCGCAAGCAACATAGCCGGTCAATTTGACCATTTGCTCAATTCGGTCCAAGCTGCCGATTGATGCTTGAATCTGAGCAAGAATAATTTGCCCGCACAGCCTCGCTGCCTGATAGGCTTCTTCAGCGGTCAAATCTCTGCCCACTTTGCCGCGGTACAGCAGGATTCCGTCTCTTTTCGGCGTTACACCGCTGATATAGAGCAGATTCCCCGATAAAACGGCCGGCTCATAATGTCCCGCGGGCTTCGAGGGGGCAGCCGTTTCGGAGAGCCATCCCCCTCGCGCTTTGGACTCGGTTATGGCAGATCGGTTGTGATTCCTCGTCATCATACATCCTCCCCTGCCCTTCAATATGAATTAAGATAAAAATACCGCTCCGTACGTTAACGCGCCGGCCACAGCAAGAGCGGGATGCACTTTGGTCCGCTGCATGATCCAAAAACTGACGATCGCGATTACTGCAGTCTGAAGAAAGCCGATGTGTTCCCAGGAATGGGCAAAAAACTGATAGGCCAAAATCCCCAGCATTACGGCAATGACCGGCTGGACACCGCGGGTAAGCGATTTGAGCGTATTCGATTCTTTGAAAGCGTTGACGAATTTATACAACAGCACCATCGCGGCGGCTGATGGCAGGATGGTGGCCAGAAGGGCGATGATCGCGCCGGTGACACCGGCCATTTTGTAGCCGATAAAGCCTGCCATCTTGGTGGCAATCGGTCCCGGCAGCGCATTGCCCAACGCCAGCACATCCCCGAATTCCTGAAGAGTCAGCCAATGATAATGATCGACCACCTCGGTTTGAATTAAAGGGATGGTTGATGGACCTCCGCCGTAGCCCAGTAAATTTGTGATGAAAAATGCCCAGAAAATTTGCAGCCACATCATTTCAGCGTTTCACCGCCCTTGACTTGGCGATACACTTTGCGGCTCACGGCATTTTTGCCGAGAGCAAACGCCAGGAACAGCAGGATTACGAGAGCGGGGTGAATATCCAGCAACTGAAGCGCGATCAAAGCTGCGGCAATGTAGCCAAATCCTCCTGACCATCCGAACGCTTTTTTCGTTTTCCCGAAAAATTCGTTGGCCATTAACGCCAACATCACGCCGATAACCGGACTGATTGCGGAGACCATTCCCTCCACCACAGGCGAATTTTTCATCGAGTGCAAAAGCGCCAGCAGGGCGATCATCGCAATGGCGCTTGGGATAATATGCGCCAAAATCGCGACAACCGCTCCTAAAATTCCCTTGACGCGATAACCGATATAGGCCGCCATCTTGGTGGCGATCGGTCCGGGCAAAGCGTTGGCCATCGCCAGCAGCTCTCCGAATTCCTCATCATCCATCCATTTATAATTCTGCACGGTTTCATACCGGAAGAGCGGGATAACCGATGGGCCTCCACCGTAGCCCAATACTCCCGCGCGCATAAAACCGAACACGATCTGTTTATAAGACAAGGGCAGTTTCCTCCCAAGAATTGTTCATCTTCTTATTCCATCGCCAAGCGGCATCGCCGGGAGCATACTCTGGGCGCTATTTTTTGATGTTGGCTTCCGCGATAACCTCATAACCGGCTTCGGACAAATGCTCTTTTAACGCTTGCAGCGCGGCCGTACCGACGGCAATATCCTGCTCGCCGTTTCCTCCGCTGATTCCCACGCCGCCGATTACTTCCCCGTTCACCACAATCGGGAAGCCTCCGACAAACACGGCAAATTTTCCGGGAAACATGAGCTGTATTCCATACGCCTCATTATTGGGAAGCGCCGGACCGTTGGGCGGCGTGTTGAACAGATGCGTGGAGCGTTTATGTCCCGCTGCCGTAAACGCTTTGGCTATGGATATCTCAGGCCCCGTGATTCTGGCGCCGTCCATTCGTTCGAGCGCGATCAGATAGCCGCCGTCGTCAACAATGGCAATTGTTTCCGGGACATTGATTTCTCTCGCCTTGGCGAGGCCAGCTTCAATCATCAGCTTGGCTTCTTTCAATTCCAGTCTTAACGCTTGCTTCATGGTCCAAATTCTCCTTTGATCCGTTTTAATATCCCAAATAAACCATTTTGATCTGTGTGAAAAATTCCAGGCCGACCCGTCCGGATTCGCGGAAAGTCGATGTGCTCGAATTCTTAAGGCCGCCAAAAGGCGCATTGATCAAATTGCCGGTCGTCGTCCTGTTCACTTTGACGGTCCCGGATTGAATTCGTTTGGCAAAACGGGATGCCGTCGCGATGTCCTTCGTTACAATCGATGCCGACAGGCCGTATTCCACATCGTTGGCCACTCGTATGGCTTCCTCAAAGCTATCCACGGTAAGAACAGAAATGACCGGACCGAAGATCTCTTCCTGGGCAATTCTCATATTCGGTGCGACATCGGTAAACACTGCCGGTTGGAGATAATAGCCTTTTTCGTAAAGCTCTCCCTCTGGGCGCATCCCGCCGATCTGCAGCTTGGCGCCTTCCTCCTGGCCGATTCTGACATATTCGGAAACCGTTTTAAACTGCCTTTCATTTGCCAGCGGACCGACTTCCACGCTTTCGTCCAAGCCGTTGCCGATTTTCAGCTGCTTGGTTTTTTCGACCAGCTTGGAAACGAATTCGTCAGCCTTCGCGCGCATCACAATCACTCGACTTGTACCTGTGCAAGCTTGACCGGACAAATCGAATCCGCCTTTAATCGTCAGATTGACAGCCAAGTCGATATCCCCGTCTTCCATAACGATGATCGGATTTTTCCCGCCAAGCTCCATTTGCGTTCTTGTTGTCAGAGAAACTTTGTTCTGAATCGCTCTTCCCGTTTCCGTGGAGCCGGTAAACGTAATCGCCTTGATGGCCGGATCGGTCGCCAAAGGATCGCCCAACTGAGAGCCGGATCCGGTGACGAAGTTCAGAACACCTGCGGGCAAGCCCGCTTCTACCAAAGCCTCGACAAGCCGCAGTGCGATCAACGGAGTTTCCGAGGCAGGCTTGAACACAACGGTATTCCCCGTGATCAACGCAGGGGCAATTTTCCTCGAAGGGATGGAAATCGGAAAGTTCCAAGGTGTTATAACCGAAACGACACCCAACGGTTCACGAATGCTGTAAACCACGGAATTCGCATCATCGACCGGATAAGTTTCCCCGCCGAAGCTCAGTCCTTCCTCCGCATAAAAGCGAAAGGTGGCCGCAGAGCGTTTGATTTCTGCACGGGCCAAAAAGATGATTTTGCCTTCTTCTCTGGTCAATTCCTCGGCATACTGCTCAACGCGGTTTTCCAGCAAGGAAGCCGCTTTTTTCAAAATTTCCGCTCTTTTGGACGGCGCCGTATTGGACCAGCTCTCAAAAGCAGCCTCAGCCGCACGGATCGCCCTGATCGCGTCCTCCGTCGTGCCTGCAGGAAATCTGCCTACAACGTCCGTTATATCGGCTGGATTGACGCTGTCGAATGTTTTTCCGTTCGAGGATTCGGTCCATTGTCCGTCAATCAGCATGGAAAATGTTTTCACTTCCGTTTTTAACATTCCGGCTCATTTCCTTTCTTTCTTCGACTCATATTACGGACTAACCTGTATTTGCAAGAACGGCAGTCTCCCGCTGATCATCCGAGACACTGCCGTTCTCATTTCAATTGATATTGAATCTTACGCCTGGACTTTTGCTTCCAGATCCTGCTTGACATATGCGTCGTACAAGCCTTGCATGTAGCTCCAGCGCATCTCGGCGCCTTGACGGATGAACTTCAGGCAGCGCTCTTGCAGTTCCGGTGTATTCGCATGCTCCAATACGATCTGATAGCCGCGTTCGCCGTGGATTTCATCGGATACGATATGAAGATCGAAGAACTCAACTTCCTCTTCAGTGAATCCATATTTTTCTTTAAGCGGCGGCAGCTGTTTGCGGTAAATGGCCGGAACCTGGGATTCCAGTCCGACAACCAAAGCTGCAGTGGCAACAACAAAATGCTCGCGGATGGCAACCGCATAACACCAGGACTGAAGTCCTCTGGTCGTAGCCAGCATGTGATCAGGATTCGTTACGTTCGCTTCCGTCGTACCGCAAGCTTCTGCAAAACGGATCAGCAAATCGGTATGCCGAACATCCGCTAATTCTTCTTCGTACATATTCTGAAGAGTAAAGTCTTTCGCATCGGTGTACTGATCCGGAATGTTCGCATAAATATAAGCCAGATAATCAGCAAAAGGCCCTACATAATGATAGTGGTTTTCCGCCCAGCGGGCAAAATGACTGCGCTCCAATTTCCCTTCAGCCCATGCAACGCTAAACGGGGAAGCTTGAGAGTGCACACCTTTGATGGCTTCTTCCATCTGTTTGCGAAATTCTTCGCGCGACAACAATTCCATTCTTGTTTCCTCCCTGTTAATAAAGTTCGGTGGATCTGCAGCCGTCAAACAAAATAATCCGGAAACACCATCGATGATTTCAATTAATTAGAATACTAAATATTGTATACCGTTAATTTGTTTGACGGACTGCAAAACCCGAAGTGTAACTGCTTTCATTTAAGCACAGCGAGCTCTCGTTTGATCACAATTAAACTGTACTTGAAGCAGAATAAAATGTCAATATGTTTTTTGTATTTGGTATACCAAAAATTATTTTGAACAAAAACCTGTGGATTTACCTCCTGTTTATATGCTTACCAGATTATAACCGCCAAAATTGTCGAGATCACAAGACCCGCGATGACAGGGATCATATTTTTCCTTGCCAAATCAATTACGTTGACGCCTGAAAAGCCGGCCACGGCAACAAGGGATGACCAAGCAACAATTGTGCCTCCGCCTGTCCAGACGGCGCCCATTTGTCCAATTGCCGCAAGTGTGGCCGGATCAACGCCGACACTGGCGCCCATCGCTCCGGACAGTCCGCCCGTTAACGGCAGTCCCGAAAAACCGGATCCGTCGAGACCGGTTATAATCCCTACCAGCAAAATTCCCAATGCGCCCAGGAAACCGTTCTGAGGTATCGCATGCTGAATCGATTGCACAAGATCGAACAGGAATGCCGGTTTGGCGGCGTCCCCTGAAATACCGAGAATCGAACCCGAGAAGTCGCTGCTTCCAAGGAAGAAAAATCCGGCGATCGGAATGACAGGTCCCATTGCTTTGAAGGCAAATACAAATCCGTTGACCATATGATCCGCAATATTGTCCAATACAGACGTTGAGCCTTTTCTATGTGTGAAAGAAGCGAAAATCAGCAGCAGAATGGCAACCCCGCCGATGAACGCAGCTCCGTCACCGCCTTCGAATCCCCCGAACGAACCTTTGCCCACTTTACTGAGCACCATATAGACGATAACCAGCAGCATCGCTAAAGGCACCAGCACAGCAAACAATTTGGACCATTTGTTCTCTGCGCTTTCAGCTGCTGCGGCTACTTCTTTCTTTACGTCTTCGGGTCCTTCCAGCTTGGCCAATTCCAATTCAATGCTTGCATCTCCCGGCTTCTTGATGCCTTTGCGCAAAAACACATACGCCAGCCCAATGGATAATGCCCCAGTGATTAATGAAAGAATCATGCCCCTGTCCGCTACAAGCGCTTTATCCACGCCCGCTGCTTTGGCGCTCAGCATCGGAGCCACCTGCATGACGTAGTCGGACGAAAGCGCCATCCCCTGTCCGGCAATGGCTACCGCCACGGCAGCTCCCATTGTCGGCAGTCCGGCCCTGACGGCGGCCGGTATCAGCAATGCGCCGATCAGCGGAACGGCAGGTGTCGGCCAGAAGAAGAGCGAGATAAAATAAGTAATGCCGATAAGAACAAAGAAAGCCACATGACCGTTCGTCATGAATTTCCCGATCGGTTGAATCATCCTCCTGTCCGCCCCGATCACTTTCAGCGCATCCAAAAGCGCGACCATGAAGGTAATGATCAGAAAAATACTGAACAGCTCTTTCGCAGCCGTCAAGTTGGCGTTAAAAATAGCCTGCAGCCCTTTAACCAAGCTTCCGCTGTATATCCAGCCCACCAACAGCGTGCCGACAAGCGTCGGGATGACAACTCCTCTTCTGAACAGCATCGTAACGATAACCACCAAAGTAGCCAATGCATAAATCCAATGGGAACCTGTTAACACAACGTTCATGTTTTTGCCTCCTACAATAATGTAATCGCTTACATAACTAAAATTCACTAAAAATTTAACTTAAAAGCAACTTGCGAAGAGCCAGACTCAATTGCTCCAGCGCTTCCTCGACAATTTCCCGTCCGGCTTCCAAACTTGCCGCTGTTGCATCTCCAATACAGCCGTTGGACGTCATTTCATCATAATAATAATGCCCTTGAAGCGGCTGTCCGGGTCTCAGCAGTCGCCAGTCACCTTCCACTATCACCCCCTTCTCGAGCTTATCCTGACGAATCAGCTGCGGAGCCAAATACATGGCTTCGGAAACCTCTCTCTCACAACTGTGACCAAAGAGCGTGGAGTGGACGTGCTGTTTGATTGCTGCTTTTGCCGAGGCAGTTGTTTTCGCATAGTAAACTTTAACATCCAATTCTTGGGAAATTTCAGCGCTGGCTACACTTAACGTTGATTGATTCCCTCCATGCGCGTTCAGCAGCAAAAAATTCCGCAAACCATGCTGCTTCAAAGACCAAATCATATCCCGCAGCACACTGATCAAAGTGCTCGGTTTCAGGGTGATGGTACCGGGAAAATGAATGTGGTGGATGGAAACTCCCATATTGACCGTTGGAGTGACTAAAGCGTAAGGATGAAGCTTTTGGGCAAGTCGATGCGACATCGATTCAGCCAAAACCGCGTCACAGCTTTCCGCCATATGCGGTCCGTGCTGCTCATGCGCCCCGACGGGAATAATGGCGAGTTTGACGGTTTTTAATGCTTCGGCAACCTCCGGCCATGTCATTTTTGTTAGATCATAAAAATCCACTTCCGTTCACCTCGTTTCGTCTTGGAATCAATTTTGGTATACAAAATATAATAAACTACAATTCACATTTTGTACACATTTTTTTAATAATTTGATAAAAAATATCAACGGCCCTTTAAATCCCCGTAGCCTTTGATATCCATCTTAAACCGTTTCGCAAGAAAATATGAGGAATGAATCGAAAAAATGCGTTTGATCGCATCGAATGATTGAAGGGGAATATAAAGAGGAAACCGCGGCAGCAGTTAATTTTCTTGTTCAAGCTCAAGATCATTGGTGATGAAGAGCTGGCACGTCAGACGATATCCCAAATTCAATTTCTCGCCAAGCATCTTTTGTTCCTTCCAATTGGGGGGATCCAGATGTTCCCCGCCCTTGATGATTTTGCTGACACATTTGGTGCACCGGCCCATGCCGCAGCCATATTTTACGTTCGGAAATTGTTTGATTCCAGCTAATACGACGAGATTGGCATTATCCTTGACTTCCTGAACATGAGTGAAACCGTTGCGGCGGAAAGTGATGATCGGCATTAGAGCCACCCTCCCTGGATCATTGTTTCATTTCATTATAACCGTTTTTATTTTGGTATACAATATACTATTTTGTTGATCTTTTATGCTAACTTCTTATACTTTAATTACATCGAAACCAAAATGAAAACGCATTCGTTTTGTTACACATTTTATAGATTATCGTCAAACTTTCGAACCTTCAAGCAGAAAAAATTCTCAATCGCACCCAACCAAATATTTTAGCAAAACAAAAATTTTTCAATTCCGCACAAAAAAATATTGGCACGAAAGGTTTTATCGTTTAAAATAAGAAAAGTTTCAATTGATAATAATTATCATTCTCTGTGAATGTGTCGACTAACCTTTGAATTACTTTTGTGAAAGAGGGGCAAGCTGATGAATTTCAAAAGAGTCGTACGCTATTTTGCACTGTTGCTCGCATTATTGCTTTTTCCCTTACCACTTCATGCACAGGGAACCACCGAAGCATTGAAGCAGGCTGACGTCTATGTTCAGCAAGCTTTGGAATCCGCCAAATCCGGAGATTTTGACAAGGCGAAAATGGAGTTCATGAAGTTCTACACGTCATGGTTCACCTTCGAGGAGGGCATTAAAGAGACATCCAAAGACGCGTATCGCGAGATTGAGGATTTGATGGGACAGATTCAGTTTGCCTTTGCACAAAATCCAGTCAATCGCGAAAATGTTCTCTCCTTCCTCGCCAAACTGAAACAAACCAATCACAGCATTATCGAAGGAACCTACGGACCGAACAAAGAGAATACCCCAGCCAAAGGAGAAGGCAAGGATGTCGGCGCACTGGTGCAGCTGCTTGAGCATGCTTTGAAGGAGCTAGATGAGCCGAATGTTCCGGCCGCTAAGGAGGATATCGAGCTTTTCCGCCAATCCTGGCTCAGCGTGGAAGGAACTGTGCTGACTCAATCGCAAAAAGTATATGAGGACACTGAAAAAGATATGGTGGCCGTATACGCCCTGTTGTCGGCAAATCCGCCGAACACGGATGAAGCCAAACAGATGCTTGGCAGAATGCGCGACTATCTGGCTCCGCTGGCCGGTAAAACCACCTATACCTTTATCGACGCCACCTCCATCATTTTACGCGAGGGACTTGAAGCCCTTCTCGTCATTATTGCCCTTCTCGGCTTTCTGCAGAGAAGCGGCCACCGGGAGAAAACCAAGTGGATCTGGTCTGGAGTCACCGTAGGACTCTTGGTCAGCATTGTGCTTGGAGTCATTGTGCAGGTCATGTTTTCTACCGGAGCGTTCGGTCAAAACAACTTCCTGATTGCCGGTTGGACGGGGCTGTTCGCCGCAGTCATGCTTTTGTATATGAGCTACTGGCTGCACAGTAAGGCAAACATCGCGAAGTGGCAGCAGTATATTCGCGATCAAAGCAATCGTGCCTTGGCGACAGGAAGCCTGGTATCGCTTGCCCTGCTGTCCTTTCTCGCGGTTTTCAGAGAGGGTACGGAAACCGTCTTATTTTTCATCGGTCTTGCCTCCTCCATTCATTTGTATAGCTTATTTTTGGGAATAGGATTGGGTATCGCTTTATTGATTCTGCTCGCTGTTTTGATCTTGAAGGTCGGTCTCAAAATCCCCATGCGCCCCTTCTTCCTTATTTCCAGCGCGCTGGTCTTTTACCTCTGCTTCAAATTTACGGGCATGGGGATACGCAGCATGCAGCTGGCCGGGCTGCTTCCGGCCACTTATAACGATTCCATCCCTACCGTCAACTTTTTGGCCGTTTATCCTACATGGGAAAGCACCGTGCCGCAATTGATCCTGTTTTTTGCGGCAGTCACTTTGCTTGTAAAGAATAGATCATTGAAATTGTCAAGACCGAAATAGAATTCCCCAAAATAATCAGTTAAAAATTCCCCAGTAATAGGGATAAGGTTGCCCCCCTAGGGGGGCAAAAAATCGGAAAAAT